>CAZJKS010000006.1:0-23754 GCA_964546695.1 uncultured Muribaculaceae bacterium
AAACTATTAACTGGTCTATATAGTAGAAATAAGAAAGTAGTCATTATAGTACTAGTAAATAAAAGAGAGTTTATAGTAGTGATGTTTTGATACAAGACTAAATTTAAAACTGTAAGTACAAAGAATGCAACTAGTAGAACAAAATATTTAATTCTAAATGATTTGTTTTTCTTATACATTTCTCTTAGTTTATCCATAGACATTTTCTTGCCTTTTTCTTTAAAGATATCTTTAATAGTAGAGTTTGCAATAAGTGTTATAACTATACCAAAGATAATTCCAACTAATAGTATAAATAGATATGAATATGGTAAATAGTAACTAAGGCAAGCGAAAGTAAGATAGAAGATAAAACCTATAATAATACCTATTACTCCTACTATATTACAGTTATTATTTTTATTATCATTAGTATAAACTAACTTATCATTAAAATTATAATAATAGTTTATATTCTTTTTAGTATCTTTATATATTAATACATAATTCATTAGTTATCATCCCTTTTTATTTTTTCTTTTAATTCATATAAGAAGTTTAATGCATTAATTGGTGTCATATTAAGCGGATCACACTCTTTAACCATCTCCTCTATTACACTTACTTTTTCTTCTTCTTTAACTTCTTCTTCATCAAGACTAAATAAACTTGTCTGCGTAAATTCCCTTTCTTTAACTCCTTCACTTTCATAGACATTAAGTATCTCTTCAGCTCTTTTAATTAATGATGATGGTAAGTGGGCAAGACTTGCTACATTAAGTCCATAACTCTTATCTACAGACCCTAGTTTTATCTTATGTAAAAAAGTCAATTTACCATCTTCTTCTACTGCAGATACATGAACATTTTGTAAATTCTTTAGACTATTAGATAAATCTGTTAATTCATGGTAATGGGTAGAAAACATAGTCTTGGCTCCTATTTTATCATGGATATATTCAAGTATCGCTTGAGCAAGACTCATACCATCATAAGTTGCAGTACCTCGTCCTAACTCATCAAATAAAATTAAACTATTCTTAGTAGCATTTTCTAAAGCAAGATTTGCTTCTTTCATTTCTACCATGAAAGTAGATTCTCCACTAACTAAATCATCACTTGCTCCTATTCTTGTAAATATCTTATCAAATATTGGCACGGAACAACTCTTAGCAGGGACAAAACAACCTATTTGAGCCATGATAACAGTAATAGCTGCCTGCCTCATATAAGTAGATTTACCAGCCATATTAGGACCTGTTATTAATAGAATACTTGTATCTTCATCCATAATTATATCATTAGAAACATATTTTTTATCATCTTTTGCCATAACTTCTTCTATAACTGGATGTCTTGATGCTATTATTTTTACAGAGTTTTTATCTGTAATAGTAGGTCTTACAAAGTTATACATATCAGAAACAGTAGAAAATGCTTGTAACATATCAACTTCAGCAATTATGTTAGCAACTCTTTGGAAAGGATGAATATATCTTTTTATAGTCTCTCTTATCTTCATAAATAAATCATACTCTAAATTTATTATTTTCTCTTCTGCTCCTAAGATAATATTTTCCTTTTCTTTAAGTAGGGGGGTAATAAATCTCTCACAATTAGATAAGGTTTGTTTTCTTTCATACCCATATTCATCTTTTAACTCTTTAACTTGTCCTTTACTAATTTCTATATAATAACCAAAGACTTTATTAAAGCCTACTTTTAAGTTCTTAATACCAGTCCTTTTCTTTTCTTCTTGTTCAAGGTTTAAAATAAAATCTTTAGAACCACTAGATATACTCCTTAACTCATCTAATTCTTTATTATAACCATCTTTAATGAGATGTCCTTCTCTTAAGGTAATAGGAGGATCTTCTACAATACTTTTATCAAGTAGACTAAATACTTCAGGAAAGTCTTCTATTTCTTTATAATAGTTTAATTCTTTTAATATTTTCTTAATATCTGGTAATACTTTTAAACTATTTTTAAGTTGTAATAAATCTCTTGCATTTAAATTACCATAAGTAATCCTACTAGCAAGACGCTCTAAATCATAGACTTCATTTAAGCTGTTTTTTAAATCATCTCTTAAGATAAACTCTACTCTTAACTTATCTACAAAGTCATATCTTTTTTCTATTTCTTTTTTATTAGTAAGGGGACTTTCTATATTTTGCTTTAAAAGTCTACTACCCATCGCTGTTTTATTCTTATCTAAAAGCCATAATAAACTGTAAGTACGCTCTTTTAATCTAATAGTTTCAGTAAGTTCTAAATTCCTTTTAGTATTATTATCTATTAATAAATGTTCTTTAGTATTTTCAAGCTTTGCTTCTGTTAAATACGATAAATCCCCTTTTTTAGTATTAATAAGATAGGCAAGGAGATGTTTAATACCTGTTTGTTCTCTAACATCTTTTAGTGTTTTATAAACATAAGTATAATCATTACCACTATATAATTCATCATAGATAGTAACGTTTAAGTGATAATTAGTTCTAAGAGTATTAACGAACTCTCTATCTATTTTATTATTAACTATTATTTCACTAAAGTTATGTCTTAATACTTCTCTTTGTAATGTATTAATATCGCCATTTTCTAATAAGACATAAATTTCTCCTGTTGATACATCAGAGTATGATAAAACATAACAGTATTCTAAATCATAGATAGATGCGATAAAATTATTATCTTTAGCATTAATAGATGAGTCTAATCTTGTTCCCTTAGTAATTACTTGAATAACATCACGTTTAACCATATCTTTTGTAGTTTTAGGATCTTCTAACTGCTCTGCTATAGCTACTTTATAACCTTTATCTATTAGTTTATCTATGTATCCCTCATAAGCTTTAAAAGGTACTCCACACATAGGAACTCGCTCATCAAGTCCTGCATTACGTCCTGTAAGAGTTAATTCTAATTCACGTGATACAGTAACAGCATCTTCAAAGAACATTTCATAAAAATCTCCAAGTCTAAAAAAGATAATTGTATCTTCATACTTATCTTTTATATCTAGATATTGTCTCATCATAGGGCTTAGTTTTTCTCTATCTACTTCACTTCTTTTCAAATTATCACTACCTATCTTTTCATCATCTTAAGAACTCTTTGATTTACTTCAGGGTTAGTTGTAGTATAGTTAGCAAACATATACTCATACTCATTTCCTTGATAATAACCACTATTTTTTCTAAAATCTTGGTTTGTAAGATTATAATAAGCTTTAGTTAGAGCATCTAATTCTAATTCTTTTTTCTTCATCTCATGTTCATTTCTTGTAATTTTATTATTTATTTTATCATATAACTCATTAATTCTCGCTCCATTTAATAATTCTACTTCATATGCAGCAGCTCTAATGGAGAATAGTAATAAGTCTTTATTTTTACTATCACTATTAATAATGATTTGTTGTTGTTTATTTAATTTTTCTTTCCATAATTTAATTTTCCATTTCTCTTTATATATTTTCTCATAACCTGTAGATCCAGTTATTTTCTTATCATTTATTTGAGCAGCATAAATCTCATCGATTATTGTATCTAATAATAGCATATTTTTAACATCTTTATCTTTCATGTTATTATATTTATCTTTGTTTCTTAGATAAGATACTCTAATAGCATCAATATCGGACTTAGTATATTCTTTAGGGCTATCCATATAAATAGAAGTAATACTTTTTTCTATTAATTCATTTTCTAAAGAAGTTAAATTACTTGTATCTTTTAATGTAATAGCATCAATTAAATAATTATCTTCACTAACAAAGAAATAAAATTCATCTTTACTAAAAGGAAAAGCTTCACTTTTTAGAAAATCTTGATATAAGTTTTGAAGAGCTGTTTCATATTCTTCTAAAGCTTTTATATTTAATTTATATCTAATAAAGTCAGTATTGCAATTAATTCTATTAAATATAGCTTGTTTTTCTTCATCTAAGCTATTATAAAACGAAAGAGTTTCTTTTAATTTTTCATCTTCCAAAAGATTATCTATAGTCTTTTTTATATCTTCTATTCTACTAGTTATATCTATATAATTTCTATAATATTTTCTAAATTCTTCTTTATTATACTGCATAATCTCACCTATTAACCTTGCCTCATTTTAATTAATCGCTTATTTATTTCAGGATTAGCTGTTTCAAAAGTAGCATACCAAATATCATTATCATTATCAAAATATTTACTTTGTTTTCTAAATTCAATATTTGTTAAATTAAAATATGCTTTGACAAGAGCATCTTTAAAGTAATCTTTATCGCTTTCATTCATATTACTTTCTTCTATTTCTTTTAAAAGAGCAGTAACTCTCTTTCCTTCTAATAGACTAACTTCATATTTAGCAGTGTTTACTAAAAATAATAATAAATATTTAAAACCACTATCACTATTTATTATTTCTGTCTCATTCTCCTTAATTTTCTCTTTTAAATCTGCAATAAAAGGACGTCTATTTTCTTTATAAGTAATATGTTTTTTATCTAACTGATGTATTTTTTCAACTTGTTTTAAAATATTGTCTTCTATTATCCAATTAGCAAGTCCATTAGGATAATCTATCTCATATTTATTTATTTTATCATAAATAACTTTTATTAGTGGTATATCAGAAACTTCAAATTCACTCTCAAAACCATAATTGTTAAAAATAACTTCTTTAATAACTTCTTTATTTGCTGCGTTAACATCTTTTGTGTTCTCATCTGTTAAAGCATTATATGTATCAACACTATCAGTTATATAAATTGCAGGACCTATATTTTGAAAAGGGAACTCTTCATGAGACAAGATTTTACTTTCAAGTTCATCCAATATTTTTTCATATTCTTCAACATTATCTCGCAAATAAAGATATCTAGAAAAGTCTACATCACGATAAATACTTTCAAACAATTCTTTCTGTTCATCATTTAAACTAAAATATAATTTTCCTGCTTTAGACTTTACTAAGCTACTAATTACTTTATTTTTCTGTTCTATTTTTTCTTTTTTTATTGCATTTATCTCTTTATATTTTATATAATAATCTTCTACTTTCTCTTCCATACTAAACCCTCCTAAATAAAAGTATAACATCAATATCTTTAAAATGACAGTATTTTTTGATAAAATAATGGAAGAAGAAAGAAAGTGATAATATGGATAAACCTCTAGCTTTAAAACTTGCTCCAACTACTTTAAAAGAGGTAATTGGACAAAAACATTTAGTAGGAGAAGATAAAATATTAAGTAATTTAGTAAAGAACAAGAAGTTATTTTCTATGATTTTATATGGTAAGCCTGGTATTGGTAAAACTTCTATTGCTAATGCTATTATTAATGATTTAGGGGTAAGATATAGATTTTTAAATGCTACAGTTAACTCTAAGAAAGATTTAGATGTAGTTATAGAAGAAGCGAAAATGTATGAGGGATTAGTTTTAATTATGGATGAGATACATCGTCTTAATAAAGATAAGCAGGATATTTTACTTCCTTGCCTAGAGAGTGGTCTTATTACTTTAATAGGCATGACGACAAGTAATCCATATCACTCTATTAATCCAGCGATTAGATCAAGATGTCAGTTGTTTGAACTTAAAGATTTGGATACTGATGATATTATTGAAGGTTTAAAAAGAGCTATTAAAAGTCCATATTTACCTAATATAAAAATAGATGAAGAAACAATTAATTATATTGCAAAGATCTCAGGTAATGATTTAAGATTTGCTTATAATCTTTTAGAAGTTTCTTATTACTCTACTAAAGATTATAAAATTTCTTTAGAGGTAGTTAAAAAAGTAAATAGTAAACCTGTGTTTTTTGCAGATAAAGATGGTGATGCCTATTATGATATGTTATCGGCTTTTCAAAAATCCATTAGAGGAAGTGATGTTGATGCTTCCCTACACTATTTAGCAAGATTAATTACTATGGGTGATTTAGATAGTATTTTTAGACGAATGGCTGTTATTGCTTATGAAGATATAGGTCTTGCTAATCCATCAATTGGTCCTAAAGTTATGGCAGCGATTGATGCAGCTGAGTTAGTAGGACTTCCTGAAGCTAGAATTCCTTTAGGTACTATTGTTACAGAAATGGCTTTATCTCCTAAAAGTAATACTGCTCATATTGCCCTTGATGAAGCATTAAGTGATATTGAAAAAGGTAATGTTTCTGATATTCCTAAACACTTAAAGAATCCTTCTACTACTTATAAATATCCTCATGATTATAAAAATGCTTTTGTTAAGCAACAATATTTACCTGATAAGTTAAAGAATAAAAAGTATTATCACCCTAAAGATTTAGGTTATGAAGCTAAATTAAAAGAGATTTACTTATATTTAGAAAAAAAGAAGATGGAAAATTAATCATCTTCTCTTTTCTTGTCTATATATACTTTAAAAAACACCAAGTCTCTTACTTGATGTTTAATATTATTAAATCAATAATTATGTTGTTTTCATAGATTCCACTTTTTATTTTTAAGTCTATATCTGCTAAGTTTTTTATTATACTTCTTATTTCTTTTAATGTGTAATAGCGAACTAACTCTAAAGTCTTCTTTACTCTAAAGGGATGTACTTCTAAAGTCTTTGCTATATCATTATACGAGATATTTTTTTTATTTAATATCTTTACTTGATATAGTAATCTATATTGACTTTCTAAAAGACCAATTATAGAATAACTTTCTATATTATAGTTTAGTAATTCATTATAGATATTAACTGCTTTCTTTTTATCTTTTAAAGCTATCTCACGAATTAAATCAAAGGCAAGAGCATCTCCCTTATTTAAGGGTTTAATTAATAAATTATAAGCATTTTCATAAGTAATTTCTTTAGTATCAATAGAAGCTAAAGCTAGTTTTTTAGTCTCATTAATAAGTCTTTCTATATCATCTTGATAATATTCTTCTAAAAGATTAATTACTTTATATTCTACATTATAATCTTTTAAGATATCTTTAATAATTGTCTTACTATCAGTAGTAATATTAACTAAAGAAAGTTTATTTATTATATCTTTAACTACCTTTTTTCTTGTATCTATATTAGAGGTTATAAATATTAATAAAACATCATTATTAGGATTATCTAAGTATTTAGATAAGGTTTTAATACTTTTATCATCTAAATTATTATTAGATAAATTTCTCCCTATTATTACTTTATTAGGTGCTAGAAAAGAGATAGTATCAGCATCTTCTATTAAGGATGTGATACTATCCTCTTCTAAATCATAAGTAGTAATACTAGCATCATTAAAGCCTTTTTCTTTAATTAATTCTGATATTTTTTTATCTATAAGAGTAGTAGCATTACTTTTAATCAGATAATTATTCATTAATCATATCCTCTATAGTGTGTTTTATCTTTTTTAAATGACTCTTATCTTTAATACCACCCTGAGCAAAGGTATTACTTCCTCCTCCATTTCCTTCAAAGGCAGTTGTTATAGTTTTAATAATATATCCGGCATTTATAGAAGAAATAGAACTACGACAAATAAAGTTTACACTGTTATCTTCTTTAATATTTGCAAGTAATACTAATATTTCGTCAAACTTATTACAAAGATTATCTGCCATTGTTTTAACTAAGAACATTTCTAAATTATCTAGTTCTAAATATAGAAGTTTCTTACCATTTATTTCTTTAACTCTTGATAAATAAGTATCTAGACTAGATAAAGTTAATTTTTCTATTTCATTGTTATAATTTTTTTCTAAAGCTTTAACTTCACTTTGAACATATGAAAGTTCATTTTGATTATAAACTATATCTTTATATGAAGTTGGTGGCGTATTATCTATTTCTACATCAAAGTCTAAATTAATATTTTGTTTTTTAGCAAGAGCAAGTATTTCTTTAGCTTTTATTAATAATTTTACCATTTCATCATTATATGGTTTAATTACTTCAAATAAAGTATTATCTAATCTATTCCCTGTAACTGCTTCTATTCTATAAGTATTGCTACCTTTAGATTCAAAATTAAATATTGCAAATTTACCTATATCTTTAGTATTAGCAATATGGGTACCACCACATAATTCAATAGATTTATCTATTTTAACTACTCTAACTATATCATTATATTTCTCTCCAAATAAAGCTATAGCTCCCATTTCTTTAGCTTTATCAATTGGCATAGTTTCTGTTGATGTTATTATATTTTTCTTTATCATTTTATTGACAAACTCTTCTGTTTTTATTATTTTCTCATCACCTATTTTGGTTGGACAAGTAAAATCAAATCTAAGTTTTTCTGCATCTACATAACTACCTGCTTGTTTGATATTTTTATCTACAACTGTTTGTAGAGCATATTGTAAAATATGAACACTAGAGTGATTAGCTTCTATTTCTTTTCTTCTTTGTTTATCAATAATTACTTCTACTTCATCATTTACTTTTATAATACCATCTAATAGTTTAACTTTGTGAATGTGCTGACCATTAGGGCCTTTAAAAACATCAACTACACGAGCTTTAAAGTTCTTACCTATAATCATACCTGTATCTGATACTTGACCTCCTGATTCTGAATAGAAACAGGTTCTTTTTAAAATGATATAACCAGAATGATCTAGAGACTTTTCTAAACTATCTTTAGATACAATAGCAAGTATGCTACTTTTTATGCGATATAGACCATAAACAAAGGTAGATGGCTTAGTGAAATCCATTAATACTTTCTTTTGACTAGCCATAGATGTTTTAGAACGAGAACTCTTCTTAGCTTGTTCTTTTTGTTTATTCATGTAATCAATATATTCTTCTTTATTGACTGTAAAACCATTTTCATTAGCAATTTCTTCTGTAAGTTCAAAAGGAAACCCAAAAGTATCATATAATCTAAAAGCATCATAACCACTAATTATTTTATCATTATCATCTTTCATAATTTCTTTAAGACGACGTTCTCCATCTTCTAAAGTATTAAAGAACAATTTTTCTTCATCTAGGATATAAACTGCTACTTCACCTGAATTTTTCTTTAACTCAGGGTATGATTCTCCCATAACATTAACAACTGTAGGAACTAATTTATAAAGAAATGGCTCATTAAATCCTAGAGTTCTTCCAAACCTTACACTACGTCTTACTAAACGTCTTAAAACATAATCACGTCCAGTATTACCAAAATTTGCCCCATCACTTATGGCAAATGTTACAGCTTTAATATGATCAGCGATTACCTTAAAAGCAACTTCTCCATTATATAAAACACCACTTAACTCTTCTATTTTGTCAATAATTGGTTTAAACAAATCAGTCTCAAAGTTAGATTCTACCCCTTGAAGAATACAAGCCCATCTTTCTAGTCCTGCCCCTGTATCTATATTTTTATGAGGTAGTTCTTGATACTTTTCACGCTTTACACCTTTTTTAGCATTATATTGACTAAAAACATTATTCCAAATTTCAACATAACGATCTTGGTCTTCATCATGAATAAACTTCTCCCAAGCATCACCATCAGGATCTAACTTTTCCCCTTGATCATAAAATATTTCACTATCAGGACCACAAGGACCTTCACCAATCTCCCAAAAGTTACCTTCTAGTTTAATGATATGGTCTTTAGGAATACCTACTTCTAACCATTTGTTATATGCCTCATTATCATTTGTATAGAGTGTTACATAAAGCTTATCAAGAGGTATATCAAACCACTCTTTACTAGTTAATAGTTCAAAAGCAAATTCTATCGCTTCATCTTTAAAATAATCTCCAATAGAAAAATTACCCATCATCTCGAAGAAAGTATGATGTCTTTTAGTAACCCCTACATTTTCTATATCATTAGTTCTAATACATTTTTGAATATTAACAATTCTTCTAGACTCAGGTGTAACAGTACCATCAAAATATTTTTTTAATGGGGTAACTCCAGCATTAATCCAAAGCAAAGAATCATCATTAATAGGAATAAGTGGTGCTGATTTAACATATTTATGTCCATGTTCTTCAAAATATTTAACCCACATTTTTCTTATTTCATTACTAGTCATATATCTCATTCTACTTCTCTCCTTCTTGTTCAATTGTTTCATCTATATCTATATGAAGATTTATATCTTCTTCTGTAGGTAATTTATCAATAATATCTTTAGGCATATATTTGGAAATTTCATAAGAACTAACGCCAATTGGTTTACTTACATTTTTAAGTGAATATTCAACTGTTAATTTATCTTTATCTCTACATAGTAGTAGACCAATTGAAGGAAAATCACGTTCATCTTTTATCTCTTCATCAATTGCTGTTAAGTAAAAATTTAGTTGCCCAATAAATTCCGGTTTAAAAGATACTGCCTTTAACTCAACAGCTATATAACAATGTAATTTCAAATGATAAAATAACATATCAATAAAATAATCACTATCTCCTACAGTTATTTTATACTGATTACCAACAAAACTAAATCCCTCTCCAAGTTCTAGTAGTACATCTTTAATACGTTCCATCATTGATTCTTCAAGTTCTTTTTCTATATATTTTTCTTTTAATAAAGGCAAATTAAATATATAGGGATCTTTTTGTAAATCATTTGCCAAATCACTTTGTGGTTCTATTAAGGTATTTTTAAAATTATTTTCTTTATTAGTAAGTTCTTTACGCTCATATAAATTCATATCAATTTGATGACTCAAAACTACTTTCGACCAATTGTTATTTGCAGCCTCATTAGCATACCATAAACGTTTTCCTTTGTCTTTGACCTTATCTATAAGGATGTTGTTATGAGTCCATGGTAATTTTGCCACCGGTGGTGGCAAAATTTCTTCTTCTTTATATTCCACATAAAATTTTTTCATTCTAATCAAATTTCTTGCCGAAAATCCCTTTGAATTAGGAAAATCTAATTTTAATTCTGTTTCCAACTCTTTAATAAATTTATTACCCCATTTAGAATTTTCATAAATTATTTTACCAAGTTTAAAATATAAATTTAAAAGCCGTTTATTTGCATCACTCATTATATAAACTTGAGTTTCAATAATCTCATCTCTAATAGTTGCAATAACTCTTTTAAAATCTTTATCCAACATTAATACCACCTCCTAAATTAATTTTTTTTACCTCTTAACTTCTTATATTTTAATTTCTTTCGATAATTATATCTGCAACATTTAAATTTAAATCACTAAATATATTTTCGCATATAACTTTAGCAACATCATTAGGATTCATAAAACTTTGTTGTTTTTGAAGTGATACATAATCTCTACTATCTTTATAAAAATCTGTATTTATTCCTCCAGGATATACCCCCACTATTTTTACAGAAGTTCCCTTGTATGCCACTTTCAAACTTTCGGTATAACCTCTTTCACCCCATTTAGTAGCACAATAAACAGCTTCCTGTTTATTACCTCTAAGTGCCGCTGATGACATTATATTTACAATTTTTAAATCTTTTTCATTTTTTACTTGTAATGCTTTTGTAGTAGCAAGTATCATTCCTTGAAACCCTTTAAAACATTTATCTATATCACTTTTAGTATGTTTAGAAGGTAACTTAAAAGATGGTTCTCCAGCATTATTTACTAAATATTTTATAGTACCTAGAGAGGCAATTTTTTCTATTGCTATATTTATAAAATCTTCGTTAGATACATCTCCAACAAAACATATATAATTTTGATTATCTAATTCTAAATTTTCTTTATCAAGATTACATACTATTAAACCCTTATTCAATGAATACTCTACAAGAGCTTTTCCAAGTCCATTACTACCACCAGTTATAACTATTACATCTTTCATGTAGCCCTCCTCAATATTATTGTTCTTCACTATCTATATTACCAAGTATCTCTTCTAATCTCTTATAAAAACTATTTAAGTCTCCATTATTTAAGATATAATAATCTGCAAAGGCAATAGGACCACCTTTAGCAGAGTTTTCTATCTCAGCGACATCTCTTTTGATAATATCTTCATGATTAAAGGGTCTATCTGGTCTAGACTCAACTCTATTATATCTTATTTTTTTGTCTGTGCAAATACAAACTAATTTTAAATCGCTAAATTTTTCTTTAAGTATTAAATATTCATCCCAAGAATATAGTCCATCTAAAACAGTATTTCCCTTAGCATAGGCATTAGCAATATCAGGAAGAAGAAGTTTGGCAACTACCCCCATACCATGTTCTTTTCGAAGATTTTCTCTAAACTCTTTTTGACTATCAGGAGTAATATCTATACCTTCTTCTTTCATCTTATCGTAAATTACTCCACCAAAATATATTTTTTTATAGCCTTGATCTTCTAAGTATGTTGTTGCAACACTTTTCCCACTTCCACTCATACCAACTATAGCAATTAATTTTTTCATAAATATTCGACCCCACTTTCAATATCCATAATCTTATCTGCTTCTTTAAATAACTTATCTTTAGTAGTATTATTAACTACATAATCATAGTCTTTATAGTTTTCCATGTCAGTTTCAGTAATATGATTTCTTTCTTTAAGAGATAACTTATTATCATAATTATCTCTAATTACATGGATTATCTTTATATTAGGATATCTTTCTTTTAGTAATTTAAATTCACTAACAAGTCTTCCATCTGTAATAATAAAAACATCAAAATAGTGTTTTAAAATATCAATATCTTCACATAATCTATCTATTAAGAATGTTTCTTTGTGTAAGGTGTTTCTTATAACTTCAATCCCCATTTCTTGAAGAAATTCTCTTGGTTTTTCCCTCATATCACCATTCCAACTAAAATAGTTTTTAGCATATTCGTATAAAGGGGTCGTTATGTGTAAAATACAAGCACTATCTCCTTTGAAATCATATTTTCTTTTCATATAACTACCTAATAAATCTTTACCACATCCTGCTTTTCCTGCTAATAAAAATATCTTCATCTAAACCAACTCCTATAAATAAGCGTGAATTTTATTTTACACATTTATATTATAGCAAAGATTATTTAACTTTGATAGTATAACTTTATTATGGTAAAGAAATATTTTTAGGAAAAAGGCCTTGATAAGTATAGGCTTAATTTTCTTTTTTTACGGTTTTTTGACAGCTTTATTATCTTGATAATTATTGATTTTTTCTTCTATGTTAGAATGTTCAATTATAAATTCAAAAATTATTTTAATGGTAGCAATTAGTGGGGTTGCAATAATCATTCCAATCATACCAAATAAATAGTTAAAAAGTAATAGTCCTAACATAATGGTAACAGGATGAAGTTTCATCGTTTTTCCCATAATTAGTGGTTGATAGAAGTTATTTTCTAATAATTGACATACTATAACTGAGATTAAACAGAAAATACCAGTCATTGGATTAATGGTAAAACCAACTATAACAGCAGGGGCGCCTCCAATCCATGGACCAATATATGGTATTATATCGGTAATAGCACAGAACAAAGCAAATAGCAATGGTGCACTTAATCCTGATATAGTAAAACCTATCGATTGAGTAATAAATACCAAGACCATTACTGCTAAAACTCCCATTACATAACTTCTAAGCTTACCATTAATACGATTCATTAAATCTTTAGCATTATCATGCCATGTTCTAGGTATAAGAGTAAAAATATGTCCTTGAATTTTTTTAAAGTCAAACAGTAAATAAAAGCCTATCATAATACCAAGTATAATGTTAGTTGCCCAACTAATAAAACCTTTACCAAAATTCCATATAGTATTAGGAAGAGTACTTGCAAAAGATGTTCCTATATTTTCTATTTTTTCTAACATTGTATCTTTATAACTTGTAATTTGACTATCACTACCAAGATTTTCTAAAAGGTCGCTAGCAAAATCTTGAACATTATCTACAATATTAGGAATAACTGATACTACATCACTAATTCCACTTGAAAATGTTGGTATAGTAAAGGCAAGTATTAAAATTATACTCCCAAAAATAATTAAATATGTAATAAGACAGGCTAAAACTCTTGGCATTTTATGAGAAAATTTTGTTGCTAGAGGATCTAGTAACCAAGCAATAATAAAACCAATAAAGACAGGAGATATTACTGATAGGACTGTACCAATAATATTTATGATATGCCATTCTTTAATTAAGTATGTAGCTAGTAAAATAGCAAGAATAATAACTAAAACTAAAACGAATTTTAAAAGTTTATTAGATGTATAAAAAAATTTATTAATAGCTTTATAATCTAAGCCGTCATTTTTATTATTTTTATGAAACATAGTATCCCTTCTTTCATTATGCATATTTTATCATGAATATTAAAATTAGTAAACTTACTATTATTTTATCCTAATTAAATATAAAAATAACATATAACTATCTAAGTAGTTTTTATCATAGATATTTTCTACAAATTATTTTCTACTATTTACTTATATTTTATTAATAGTGTAAAATTAATTAAAGAAAGACTGTGATAATTATGAAAAGTATTATAAAAAAAGAAGTTTATGAAATAACTATCAAAAATTCTAAATTTATAGGAGTAATTATACCTATAGAAACTTTAAGTGAAGTAAAAATTAATCTTAATAAATTAAAAGAAGAATATAAAGGTGCAAATCATTACTGCTATGCTTTTAAATTAATAGATAATAAAGGATTTAGTGATGATAAGGAACCTAATAAAACAGCTGGTATTCCTATATTAAAAGTTATTGAAAGTGAAGATTTAGTTAATGTTTTAGTTGTAGTTATTAGATATTTTGGTGGTATTAAATTAGGTCCAGGTGGTTTAATTAGAGCATATTCTGATAGTTGTAGAGGTGCTATTAATAAATGTAGTAAAATATCTTTAATTAAAGGTTTTATTGTTTCTGTTACATTTCCTTATTCTTTAGAAAATGAAGTTAATTATATTTTAGGTAATAGTAATATCAAAAGAAGGGAATATACTGATAAATGTAGTTATGTAGTAGAAGTTAGTTGCGATGTATTAAATAGATTGAATAATTTAGTAACAATAGATGAAAAGATTGAAAAAATAATTCCTAAACTTAATTAGAAATTATTTTCAGTTAAGAAATTACTATTATTACTTTTTATTATTTCTATGTTATCACTACTAGTTTTAATAGTAACTTTAATATCATTTAATTTATCATAGTTATATATATTTCCTTCTTTAATATCATCTATTATTGTATTTAAAATATAATTTAAGTTAAATTCTTTAGGATTATTTTCATAGATTAGTAAATTATTATCATGAACATCTACTACAATGTTTCTATCTATAAAATAATCATAATAAGTAACTGTTAGTTCGATAGTATTAGTTAAATTCTCATCTGTTACATATTCTACATCATCATAGTAATAGTCTAAAAACATAAAATCATCTGTCATAGTTAATGTTTCTGTTATATTTTTTATACTAGCATTACTAGGTAGTTCATCTATATATGTAAAAGAGAAAAATTCAAAAGCAAAGATAATTGAACCTAATATAATTATTATTATAGTTATTAGTAAAGTTATTTTAACTCTTTTATAATTGTTTTTATGATTAATAACAAAATTAAAAGGAATCTCAAAACATAAAGAACATATTATTAAAGCTGATACTGTCCAAAGTAATATACCAATTAAAGGTAAGCCTTTTATAACAAATAATACTTCAAAGCCAAGCATTACTGCAAAGACTACTATAGAGATAATAGGAGCGATTAAGAATAGTATTACAAAGAATTTAATTATATAAATTATTATCTTAGCAAGTAATTTTGTAAATGAATTACCATTACTATCACTAATAATAATCTTCTCCTCTTCTATTTCCTTTTGTTTTATAATTATCTCTTTATCTTTAATTTTTTCTATTTTTATTCTATCTAAGTATTTAATTTTTAGACTATATATAAAGATAACAATTGCAAAAATACTATATAGCATATCAACTATAAATCTAAAGATATTATTTAAGGTTTTACCAATATAACTAATATTAGATAAAAATCCATCACCTATTAAGCTTTCTATTATTTCTTTAGGAATTGTTCCTATTAATATGATTATTATTAATAGAAAAACTGTTATAATAAATTCTATTATCTCTTTAAAACTCATATTTTCAAAGAAATATACTATTTTTTTCATTAAAGTATTAAACTTACTTAAGATATCTTTAGTATCGATAGTTATCTTTTTTTCTTCTTTTATACTATCTACATCTCCATTTACTAATGTATCCATATCTACATTAAATATTTTACAAATAGATATTAATTTATCCATTTCTGGGTAAGTAATACTTGACTCCCATTTGGATACTGATTGTCTCGTTACATCAAGTTTCTCTGCTAACTTTTCTTGAGACATATTTTTCTTTTTTCTTAACTTTTGCAAATTACTAGCAAAATTCATCTTTCTCACCTCAAGATAAATGTATCAAAATATTTGGTTGCGTCCTACCAATTTTCAGTTAATTTATGTAACTTCTTGGTTGCTATTATAGAAAAGAGACTAGCTTTACTAATCTCTTGGCATCCAAGATACAATTTCGTCTAAATCGTGATAACCTACTTCTTTTTTAGTTAGTTTACCATTTCTATACACTTCCATAGTAGGAACACTCATTATTCCGTGTTTTCTTGTTAAGTCGTCAAATTTATCTATATCTATTTTAACTATCTTTATTCGAGGAAATTTTTCAGCTATTTCTTCTAATACGGGACTTAACATTTTACAAGGACCACACCAAGTTGCAAAGAAATCTACTAAAACGTCTCCTTCTTTAATTAAATCATTAAAATCATCACTATTTTCTAAATAATTCACTATTACTCCTCCTCTTTATATTCATTTATTATATTATCAAGACCACTAATACTATCTAACTTACCTGTTTCTTTAACACTTTCCATAAATTCTACTGATACTGTTTTATATTTCAACATAATATCAATAACCTTTAAGTCATTTGTATTACTATCATCATCAACTGATAAGTTAAGTACATCATCAATAGCATAGTTTAATCCTCCTAAGGAATCTTTTAAGACTGGAGTATCATTAACTATAAACTGCCTTACTTTTGATTCCATAAATAATTCACTACCACTCATAGGTATAGCGACTACATTTAGTATTATAAACATTAAAATATATCCTTCTATTAGACCTACTATAAAACCTAAGAGTTTATTAGGAATAGCAAGAATAATAGTAGCATTTATTATCTTGCTAAAAAGACCTGTTACATCTATTAATATTTGTAATACTAGTCGTAATACTAAAACTATTATAATAAATGCAAGTAATTGATAGAAAATTATGTTAAGACTAACTAAACTACCTAGTGGTATTTCAAAGTTAAAAAATGGTAAGTATTTACAGAAAAAACTAGCTAGAGGATCTTTTAAGAAGTAAGCCATAGCAAAGATAATTATAGTTCCTGCTATTATAACAATTTCTTTTAAAATACCCCTTTTACTACCTATAACTCCACATAATAATATTAGTAATATGATAACTACACTAAAAATATTTGGACTCATTAAATCACCTTCCTTACTTTTATTATAAACTATATTTTAAAACTATGCTATAATATTTTGTAAGAGGTGTAAAGTATGAATGTTGTTATTAAAGTAAATGATGAAGTAAAAAAGAAAATGACCGAGTATTATAAAGATAAAATGAGAGATAAGAAAATTCCTTATGTTGTATTTCAAGCAAAGGATGAAGATACTGTTATTACAATGTATGAGTCTGGTAAAGTTATGTTTCAAGGGGTATCAGCAGATGTTGATGCAGCGATGTGGGGAACTGTTCTTTCAAACACTAAAGATAAAAAGCAAAAAGAACAAGTTAAAGATTTAAAATATCATGATTGTTCATCAGTTGGTAGTGATGAAGTGGGAACAGGAGATTATTTTGGTCCTATTGTTGTTACTGCTACTTATGTAAGTAAAGAAAATGTTAAATACTTAGAAGATTTAGGTATTAAAGACTCTAAAAAACTAACAGATGAGTTTATTTTAAAAGTAACACCAGAACTTATAAAGAAGATTCCTTATCGTAGTTTAATTTTAACTAATAAAGAATATAATGAGAAATATAGCACTGATTTTAATATGAATAAGATTAAAGCGATTATGCATAATAAAGTACTTTATCAGATAATGCAAGATTTAACACCAGATGTTGATTATATTATTGTTGATGAGTTTGCAAGAGAGGCTAGATATTATGATTATATTAAAGATGTTCCTAATATTCAAAGAGGTATTACTTTCTTACAAAAAGCAGAAGATAAGAATCTAGCAGTTGGTGCAGCATCTATTATTAGTAGGTATATATTTTTAAAAGAGTTTGATAAATTATGCGATGAAGTAGGACTACCTCTTTTAAAAGGAGCAGGAAGTGAAGTTGATAAAGTTGGGGAAGAACTTGTTAATAAGTATGGAGAAGAAAAGTTAAAAGAAGTAGCGAAATATAACTTTAAAAACACCCAAAGGATATTAAAGACTCTTATATTTTGACATATGTAGAAAGATTTAAAAATAATATACTTAGATATTTAAATAACACATAGATTTGCTTCTATGTGTTATTTAATTCTAAGCCAAATATACATTTATCATATAGAAAAGAAATAATTTTATCTTTATTGCCTGTATTATAATATTCTGTTAATAGTATATTAAATTCATTTATGTTCTCTTCTTTAACAGAAATAATACCACAACCATTACTTATAAGAATTTTATTAGCAACTAAGATAGCAGTTCTTTTATTACCATCCCAAAATATTTGACTTTTAATTAAATATAACATTAAATTTAAGGATCTACTAGTTACATTGTTATCTTTTAAAATATTCCCTATATTAGCATTTACTTCTTCTTTAATTGGGATATTAGGAATATAATCAACTCCATTTATACCAACTTTTCCATTTCTTAAAACACCCCACTCTAAAGATTCATTTCTTGAAACATAAGAATTTACTTTACAAATAAAATCAAGGTCAATATTAACATCGATGTTAGAAAGAGTAAAATTCCAAGCATCTCTCAAATTTAAAATACAATTTATTTCGTCAAGCCTCATTGTAGGGACATTAACTCCATCTAATATTGTTTTTGTGTCTGGATAAGTAGTATTAATTCCTTCAAGTCTTGCACTATTATAAATATTAGAGACTAATACTTTTTTTGCTAAAAATATATTTTGATCTTTTGTTAAATTATATTTATCTTGCATAAAGCAATCACCTCTTCTTGATTCTATTATACTATAAGGAATATTGATTTAAAAGCAAAAAGATATCGCATGATATCTTTATTATAATTTTCTTGTTTCTTTAAGTTTTTCCTTTTGCTTTTCTAGTTCTTGTTTTAAAAGTTCTGTAACTAAACTTTTATTTTTCTTTTTACCTTCTAAAATATCTATTTTCTCTTCAGTGATTAAATCACGATAATTATCATTATTATAGTAAACTGGCTCTTTAGAGTGAAGTCTTACTTCAATTATCTTACCTTTTTGTTCTTCTTCTTGATATAAAGATAGATTGTTTTCTAAATATTTGATTAAAAGTTCAGTACAATTTTCTGGCAAAACGAAAAGATATCCTACTTTAACATTGAAAATGGTGGTCAAATTTTTCTCTTCTGCTAATTGTAAAGCCATCGTCTCTCTATTTCTAGTTGTAAAAGATATATTTATTATTTTTGAAAGCTTGGCAAAAGAGTCATAATGGGTTTTACCAAATGCTTGTTTGTCTTCAAATATTTCAATACCCTTATCATCTATTACCTTTAACAAGAAATTATTCATTTTTACTCCTCCTAAAACTCACAGTTACTAGGTGTTCTTGGATAAGGTATAACATCTCTTATATTTTCAACACCTGTTAAATAGATTAGAAGTCGCTCAAAGCCCATACCAAATCCTGAATGAATACAGCCACCATATTTACGTAGATTAATGTACCAGTCTAGTTCTTTTTTATCCATACCTAACTCATCCATACGAGCAACTAGCTTTTCGTAATTCTCTTCTCTTTGAGAGCCACCCATTATCTCTCCTGCTCCAGGTACTTCAAGGTCAACTGCTGCAACAGTCTTACCATCAGGATTTTGTTTCATATAAAAAGCTTTAATATCTTTAGGCCAGTCAGTAATAAATACTGGTCCATCAAAGTATTCAGTAATATATTTCTCATGTTCTTTAGCGATATCTTCACCTTGAATAGGCTCAAACTCCCACTTAACATCTGCTTTTTGTAATATGTCTATAACTTCTTTATGAGTAACTCTTGTAAACTTAGAATTTATTAGTTTATTAAGTTTATCAAGTAGTCCTTTTTCTACAAACTTATCAAAGAAAGCCATCTCATCTTTACAGTTATCAAGTACATACTTAACAACATATTTTAACATATCCTCCATTATTTCCATATCCCCATTTAAATCACAAAAAGCAATTTCAGGTTCTATCATCCAAAACTCATTAGCATGTACTTTAGTATTAGAGTTTTCTGCTCTAAAAGTAGGACCAAATGTATAGGTTTTTTTATAAGCTAGAGCGAATGTTTCTGCTTCTAGTTGACCTGATACTGTTAGTGATGTAGGTTTTGCAAACATATCTTTACTATAATCTACTTTACCATCTACTTTTGGAACATTTTCAAGGTCAAAACAAGTAACATGAAACATCTCTCCTGCTCCTTCACAATCACTAGCAGTTATTAATGGAGCATGAAAGTAAACATAACCTCTATCTTGAAAATATTTATGAATAGCATATGATGCTACACTTCTAACTCTAAATACAGCTTGAAATAAATTAGTTCTAGGTCTAAGATATGCTTGTTCTCTTAAAAACTCACGTGAGTGTTTCTTAGGTTGGATTGGATAATCTTCAGGACACTCTCCTAATAAAATAACTTCTCTAGCTTGTACTTCAAAAGTTTGCCCTTCTTTAGGTGATTTAACAACCATTCCCTTTACTCTAATTGCACTACCAACATGATATTTTTGTATAGCATCAAAACTATCTAGTTTATTATCATAAACAACTTGTATATGTTTAAAACAAGTACCATCAGAAAAATCGATAAAACCAAACTCTTTTTGTTTACGATGATTCCTAATCCATCCTTCTAATGTAACTTCTTTATCCATATATTCATCAATACTATCATATAATTTTTTTGCATCAATTGTCATAATTCACTCTCCTTTTTTATTTATTATACCATTTATTTACCACTATCTCCATAGTTAGATAAAACCCTAGCACTAGGATCATCTACGTTACAGCCATCCCAATCCTTGTTAGGCATCCAGTAATCAACTATTAAATCACTTCTACCAGGATAAAACTCTTCAAATATCTCACGATATAATAATGACTCTTTAGTAAATGGTGTATGATTATCATATTTTTTAATTTTCTCTTCATATTCTTTATCGGTATATATACTTTCTGCATATTCTTTTAAATCATCAACTAATGAGTGCCCTACGGCATCACTGAAAGCTGCTTTTTCTCTATATAAAATATCTTCTGGTAAATAATCTTCTTCAAAAGATTTACGAAGCAAATATTTACCCATTCCATAAGTATTCATTTTAAGCTTAGGATCTATAGAAATTATATAGTGAACGAAGTCTAAATCTGCAAAGGGAACTCTTGCTTCCAACGAACAACTAGAGATACATCTGTCTGCTCTTAGTACATCATACATATAAAGTTCTCTAACTCTTTTCTCACTTTCTTTTTGAAATTCTTCTTTAGTCGGAGCGAAGTCTGTATATTTGTAACCAAATAACTCATCACTAACCTCTCCTGTTAATATTACTCTAATATCAGTATTTTCTCTAATCCACTTAGAAAGTAAATACATTCCAATAGATGCTCTAATAGTTGTAATATCCCATGTTTCTAGCCGATATATAACATCTTTTAAAGCCCTAATAACATCATCTTTTGTAATAATAACTTCATGATGAATACTTCCTATATACTCTGCTACTTGTTTAGCATATTTTAAATCTATAGCATCTATATCCATTCCAATAGCAAAAGTGTGAATTGGTTTATCTAATATTTTAGAAGCAATAGAACATACTAAACTAGAATCAAGCCCTCCACTTAGTAGAAAACCAAGAGGTACATCAGACTCTAATCTTTTTTTAACCCCTTCTACCAATCTTTTATTAATCTCAGGGTATATTTTTTCTAAATCATCACTTATGACTGTTTCTACTTTAGTCATATCTACATATTCTTTAAATTCACCATTAGCATAATAATGTCCTGGTGGGAAAGGATATACTTCATCACATAAATCTACTAAGGCTTTTGCTTCACTTGCAAACATGATTGAATGACTTGCTTTAGAATATCCAAAAAACATAGCCCTAATACCTATAGGGTCTCTTGCTGCTACATAATCTTTCTTCTTAGAATCATATAAAACGAGAGCAAATTCACTATCTAGCATTTTAAACATATCTAATCCATATTTTTCATACATAGGAAGTAATACTTCACAATCACTTTCACTAGTAAATTTAACCCCATCATGAATTAATTCATCTTTTATTTTATGAAAACCATAAACTTCTCCATTACATACTAAGATGTTCCCATCTCTTTCAAAAGGTTGCATCCCTTCTTTACTTAACCCCATAATAGATAATCTATGGAAACCAAAGATTCCAAAGTCATATTCTTTAATGTTACTCATATCAGGTCCTCTATATTTTATTTTAGAAAAAGCTTCTAAAAATTCTTTTTTGCTAATATCTTTTTTAGTATAAACTTGAAAACCACACATATTTACCCCTCCTAACTTTTATATACAAGACTTTTTTCCTTTTCTGGTATTCTCATCACTTTAGCTTCTCTTCCTATAATTTCTAAATATTTAAAACATTCTGTCATAGGCATAAATATACTCATACCATTATATAAAGGATGAAAAGCTACCTCATTTGCATCTTGTAAATCTTCATCTATTATAAGTTGAATTTCTTTATTTTTATCGTATCTCATATTAAATATAGAAACATTACCAGGGGTTGCTTTAATTAAATTTTCCATATCACTAGGACTAACAAACTCTAACTTACGACAATCTAGTTCTTCTTTCAAAGCTTTTAAATCTACTTGTTTAGAACTATCTGTTATAACTAGATATTTGTTCTTATCTCCTTTTCTTTCTTGAACAAATAAATGTTTGCCAACAGCATAATCATCCCCTAAATAATCATTCCATCTACTATAATCAACACATCCTGTCTCTTCTTTATGTCTAATACAATAATCATACTGTACTCCTTTTCTTTCTAAAGTATCACAAAACTGAAAAGCTTTCTTAGTCATTTCTATACGATGTGATTCTTCTTTAGATAAAGTATAACTATTAGACAGTTTATCAAGCATTCCCATACTATACATAATAATCATCCTTTCTAATAAATAATAAAAGACTAGTCCAATACCATAATACTTATAGTACTATGGGACGAAACTAGTCTTCCGCGGTGCCACCCAATTTATTATAAAGGAATTATTAACTTTATAATCACTTTTTTCGATTCTATCAAATCTAGCAAATGTAACGGTCTGCACCCGGCTTAGTCTACTTAATTTCTTTAAGCACTCCTGAATGTTATTCACTATTTTCACTTTACTTGTTTCCACCAACCACAAGCTCTCTTTTAAAGATTAGAATAGTTACTTCTTTCCATCAACGTTTTCTGTTATTAATATACTATTATTTTATTCACTTGTCAAATATTTTATTCTGTTTTT
>CAZJKS010000007.1:0-1414 GCA_964546695.1 uncultured Muribaculaceae bacterium
TTTATAAAGGCAGTTGTTAGTTCTGATGAGAAAGCGATGAAGCAAGCTCAATCTAAGTTAATTATTAGATTGGTTGCAGCTATTTGTTTGTTTTTAGTACCTACTTTAGTTCAGTTATTACTTTCATTTATTAATGCTACGGTATGTTTGTTATAAATAATTGCTATTTAGTTTTATATTTGATAAAATGAAATTAGTGTAAGATTAAGAAAGAGAAGTGATGATGATGTTAAGCGATCCTGGGTTTATAGCAGATTTCCTACGAGGTTTATTTGCTTTGTTAGATAGAGTTGGATATTTATTTTTAGGTGGAATCTTTAATGTTTTTTTCACGGTTGTTAGGTCTTCTATTTTTCAAGGGGATACTATTAGTACTTTTTATGAAAGAGTTCAATTAATATTAGCAATAGTTATGGTTTTTAGGCTTTCACTTACTCTTTTGCAGATTATAGTTAATCCTGATATGGCTAAAGATAGTCAAAAAGGTGTTGCTTCTTTAATTAAAAGGATTGCTGTAATGCTTGTAATGCTTTCTCTTATTGTTCCTATGGAAAATATTCCAAGTAATAGAAATTCGTTGAATCAACAGATAAAAAGTAATGGTGTTTTGTTTGGAATTTTGTATGAGTTACAAGATACCGTTCTTGAAGAGAATATATTATCTAAGCTGGTTCTTGGGTCTTCTCTTGATACTGATTCGATGGGGTTACAAGAAGTTGGTGATGTTATTACTGCTGATGTGGCTAGAGCTTTTATATCTCCAACTTTAAATGATGGATATGACGAAGTTACTTCTGAAAATTATGAAGATGCTGCTGCTTGTCCATCATCACTTACACTTTATTATAATTCAACTACTACTCTTACTTCAGGTGCTCTTTTGGATCATATTAATGATACTTGTGTGGTTACTGGTGGAGAAGTGTATGTGTTTGATTATACAATTTTAGGTGGTCTTATTTGTTCTATTGTTATGACTATCATTATCATAGGTTTTACAGTTGATGTAGCAGTTAGGGCAATTAAACTTGCTATTCTTAGATTAATTGCTCCTATTCCTATTATTTCTTATGTTAGTCCTAGTGCTGATAAAGGAGGACCTTTTAATAACTGGATTAAGACTTTAACTTCAACCTATTTAAGTTTGTTTATTAGATTAATAATAATTTATTTTGGAATATATTTAATAGTTCTTTTAAGAAATGGAGATTTAGTCACTTGGGCTAATAGTTCTTCAAGTACATTTACTAATGCTCTTGCAAATATTTTCATTATAATTGGTATTTTAGTATTTATGAAAGAGGCACCTAAATTCTTTCAAGATATGTTAGGTATTAAGGGTGATGGCAGGTTATTTAGTGGTATTGGAGCTGCTTTAGGTGCTGCTGCTTTAACTGGGGGACTTGTAGGTTCT
>CAZJKS010000007.1:1514-23456 GCA_964546695.1 uncultured Muribaculaceae bacterium
ATAATAAGGGAGTGTGATAATAGATGAATAATTATTTAATACCTGCTAATACGAAAAGTGGACAACTTATTCTTGGTATATTTAAACCTTTTGATTTGATATTATTAGGGACAGGTGTTTTAATATCGTTGATATTTTTAATGACTTTTCCAGTTTCTTCTAATTGGGAGCTTGTATTAATAATAACACCTGGATTAGTTAGTGCCTTTTTAGTTGTTCCTATTCCTAACTATCATAATATTTTAACAATAATTGTAGAATGCTATTTGTTCTTTACTAATAGAAGAAGATATATTTGGAAAGGTTGGTGTGTAAAAGATGTCAAAGATGTCCCAAAAAACAAGTAGTCAATATACTGAAGATTGGCTTCCTATTACAGGTATTCAAAATGGTTTTATAATATGTGAAGGTAAGCAGAAAGTTACAGGAATTAAGATAACTCCAAGAAATATCTTTATTCTTGATCAACAATCTCAAGATAATGTTTTAATTAGTTTGAAAAATTTCTATAATATGATAGATTTTGAGTTTTGGTTAGTTGTTGCTGATAGACCTGTAGATATTTCTGTATATATGTCGCAGTTGCAACTATTATATAATGAAGCACCTTCTCCTGCTATACGTAAGGTTATTTTACAAGATATAGATAAAGGTAATATGTTTATGAACAATAATATTGTTGATACTGAATACTTTATTTTATTTAAAGATACTAGTGAGGATGTATTACAAAAACGGGTTAGGATGCTTATTAATGGTCTTGCAAGTTGTGGTTTAAATGCTGCACAAGTTAGTAATGATGACCTTAGAATAGTTATGGAGAACTTCTTAAATGGAGGAGTTAGTACAGAGTTTGGGACGGTGATGCCTGTATGAGTATAAGTATAAAAAGTCAATTAGCACCTAAGGGTTTACAGTTTAATCCATCAGACTTTAATATTAGTGATAAATATGCAACAATACTTTCTGTTATATCTTATCCTAAATATATTGCACCTGGATATCTTTCTACCTTAACTTCTATGAGTGGTATAAAAATAGTTATTAAACATATACCTGTACCATTTTCTACGATGTCTAAAATGATTAATAAGCAAGTGGCAGATTTAAGAGAGAAATATCGTCAGGAAAAGGATCAAACGGCTAAAGAGAGAATTAGACAAGATGCAGAGAGTCTTGAATCTTTTGTATCAATGCTTGCTTCTAGTCAGTCTCGTATCTTTGATTTTCAAATGCATATTATGATAAATGCTGATACAAAAGAAGATTTAGAGCTTAGAAAAGTAAATGTTAAAAACTATTTAGATGCTATGGAACTTAGAGCAGTGTCTTTACGGTTTGAACAAGAGAAGGTTTTAAAGAGTATTTTACCAATATTTCCAGATCAAGATATTGAAGAGAGAATTGGTACTCCTATACCTACTCCTACTATTGCAGCGATGTATCCTTTTATCTTTGATAGTATTAAAGATCCAGGACTTTCTGTTTTACTTGGGGTTGATTTTTCAGGAGGAGTTATCCTATTTAATCAATTTCTTTATCAAACTAGAAAAGAGAACAATAGAAATAATGCTAATATGATTATTCTTGGTACTTCTGGTAGTGGTAAAAGTACGGCTGCTAAACTTTTACTTAGATCACATATTAGAAACTCTTGTCAGATTGTAGCGATAGATCCTGAAAACGAGTTAGAAGAGATGACTAGAACTTTTGGGGGAGATGTTATTGATATTGGTAAAGGTGGAGAATTTGGTCTTATTAATCCTTTGGAAGTTATTATAGATGCTGATGATGAAGAGATTAATCAAGGATTGGGATATACTGTTTTAACTAGGACTTTGCAATCTCTTAGGGCTTTTATGAAGTATTATGATCCATCTATTGGAGAAGATGTTCTTAATATGTTTAGTGAAATAGTTCAGGATACTTATAAACGTTTTGGAATAGATTTTAATGCTGATTTCTCTAATTTTACATCGGCTGATTATCCAACATTTTCTGATGTATATGCTACTATAAGAGGTAGACTTATGTCTTTAACAGAGCAGACTAGAGAAAAAGATATTATTCAAACACTTGAACTTAAGGTTAGACCTTTAATTAAAGAATTAAAATTTTATTTTGATGGGAAGACTACTATAACTGCCGATAGTGATTTTCTAGTCTTTAATATAAAAGAATTTATGAACTCTGATACTAATATTAGAAATGCTTTATTCTTTAATGTCTTAAAATATGCTTGGGGTCTTTGTTTAGATTCAAATGTTAATACAATACTTATGGTTGATGAAGCACATGTATTACTTGGTACTAATAATGAACAAGGTGCTGATTTTCTTGCTCAAGTACAACGTAGAGCTCGTAAATATAATACGGGGACTATTATAATTACCCAACAACCTAGTGATTTTTCATCACCTGCTATTATTACTCAAGGTAAAGCGATATTTGATAATGCTTCTTATTATCTTGTTATGGGACTTAGAAAACAAGCGGTTGAAGATTTATCATTACTGGTTGATTTGAATGAAAATGAAAAAGATAGTATTAAGCGTTATTCTCAAGGTGAGGCATTGTTTGTTTGTGGGAATAGACGAATGAGAATAAATGTTATGGTAACACAAGAAGAATTAGAATCCTTTGGTAGTGGAGGAGGATTTTAAAAGGAGGTAGTACAAATGAAAGGAGATAGAAATAATAGTAAAAGAAGTAAGAAATATTATCTAAATAGATTTCTATCTTCTTTTATAAAGACATTTCCTTGGCAGGGTAAACTTACAGTTATTGGGATAGTTTTTTCTATTTTTCTTGTAGGTTTGGCCTGCTTTTTTCAAATAGATAATACTTTAGATATTAATATTTTGGCATATAGTCAAGGATCTGATGCTTATTATGAGAGACTTGATGAAGTTTATAATGAATATGATGACGATGAAAAAGAGTTTTCTAAGCTAGTAATAACATCTACTTTTACCATTATGCAACAACATTTTAGTGATTTTACTTATGATGATATGTCTAAAGATATGATGAGGGATGTTGCTGATTTAATGCTTAGGGAAGTTTCTTATGAAGATGGAACTATCTATTATACTGCTAAAGATGAGGAGGCAGTTAAAGAAAGTTTAGCTGATTTTTTTAAAGACTATGATTCTAGTTTGGATGATATTACATATGAGAGAATGGCTAATGATGTTTATGAGTATGTAGAAGATTATTTAGAGTTTATTGGTGAAGAAGAAAGTGAAGATTCAACTTCATCAAGTACTTGTGATGGTAATTCTTATTGGTGGCCTATTGGTAGTGCTTCAACAACTTCAGAAAATGGTGTTACTTTTGCTAGTGGGGATCCTGTTGATTCAGAGTTAACTGCTTATTTTGGGGGTGATGATTCTGTTCATAATGGTAATCATGGAGCGATTGATATTTCTAATGGTTTAGGAGTTGGGGGTACTAATATTATTGCTGCTAAGGATGGGGTTGTTGTTTATCCTACAAGTGATGATCAAACTCAGTATGAAGATAATGGTTATCTTGGAAATACTGATGGTGGTGGTTATGGTAATTATGTAATAATAGAACATTCTGATGGAAATTATACTTTATATGCTCATATGGCTCAAGGAAGTATTACGGTTACGGCAGGGGATAGTGTTAAGCAAGGGCAAGTAATTGGTAAGATGGGACATTCTGGTAATTCAACAGGAACTCATTTACACTTTGAAGTAAGAGTGGGTGGTAATACTAGTTCTAATAAAGTAGATCCTCTAGATTATGTTAGTATTGATGATCCTCGTCCTGGTTGTGTTGATTTTTCTTTAACTAGTACTTCTTTAACAAGACAGGAATTTATTTCTAAGATGGAAGCATATTGTACTAGTAGTGGTAATAGTAATTTTTGTTCTAATTTTTCTTCTAATGCAGGAGAAATTTATGATGTATCACTTGATGCAGGTGTTAATCCTGAACTTGTTGTTGTAACTGCTGGAACAGAACAAGGGTGGAAGAAATGTGATGGCTTATATAATTATTGGGGTATAGGTATTGCTAATGGACAAGGATGTAGTTCAGGACCTCAATTAACTTCATTAGAAGCTGGTATTCGTAGTTATGCTAGTACATTAGCTGAATATCAAGTTGGTGGAAAGTATGAGGCTACAATTAATAGTAGAAATCAAGAAAGAGAAGAAGCTGGTTGTGATGCCGCAGGGCATGGAGCGGCTGGTACATTAGCGGGTATGCAATCTGTTTATTCTTGGCTTGGTGATTATAGATATAGTCCTGGTAGTTGGGGCTTAGGTGGCTGTGTTTATTTGAATATTATTTATGGGTCTAGTTACTGCTCTACGGTATCGGTTTGTACTAATTATTCAAGTTGTCCATCAAGTAGTGCAACGACAGTTTGTGAACAAAATGATTATACGGCTTATCAATTACAAGAGAAATTAGAACTTAGAAGTGCTATATTTGGACTTTAGGAGATGATTTTAATGAATAAAACTGCTAAAATAGAAATGATTATTAGTATTATCTTAATAGTTATCTTTGGCTCTCTTTTAATATATGTAAGTGTTACTAGGAGTGATGATGATGATTTAATAGATACAACTGTTAGTGCTCTTTCTGATGTTAATCGGTTCTTTACAATAGATTCTGCTATTGCTAAATATTTTAGTTATGTTACTTCGCAAGATAGTGATTCTTTATTAAAAATATTAGATGAAGATTATATAGAAAGAAATAATATTACATCTTCTAATATATATGATTTTGTCGGTAGTTATGATACTAATATAAAGACAAGTTTAATAGAAGCATATCAAGTTAGTTCTTATGATAATATTTATAAATATTATGTTAAAGTAGCTTTGAAATTAGAAACTATTTATAGTTCAACATTACAAGAATATACTTACTATATTATAACTATTAATGAGAATGAATTAACTTATGCTATTGAACCTATATATGAGTCTCTATATTCAAGTAAAATAGAGGAGGTAATAGAAGATGATTAGAAAGTTTCAGATTGTAGTAGTTGCTTTATTTGTCTTGTTGCTTCTTTTTGTACTTTTTAATAATATAGTTACTACAAGTGATGAAGAAAGAGAAGTTCCTAGCAAGGAAGAGATAGATGAATTTAATAATGTTCAGTCTAAGAGTGATGCTAATACTTATGAAGTTAAAGATATTCCTAATAAAGAGTTAGCAACTATATATTATAATCATTTTAAAGATTTAGTTGTTAATGATAGTAGTGAAGCTTATAGTAGAGTTAGAAATAAAGATGTAGTTAGTGAAGATGATTTTAATACTTTTAGAAATAATATAATTAATAATTATTATAATAATAAGGTATCTTCTTATAATATAGGGGGATCTATTTATAGAATAGAAAATAGTGATGGTGATATAATTACTTTTTATGTAGATGCTGTATTTATGTATGAAGTAGAGTTAGAGCTTTAATAAAATAAAGGTGGTGATAAAATGGAAGAAGAGAAAAATACTAATACTAATACTAATGACAATACTAATACTAGTAAAGCAGTAGATAATAATCAATCTAATACTTCTTCTGATTTATCACTTAAAGATGCTGTTTCTAATATAGCAGGAGCAGTTAATGATTCTTCTGATGGAACTAAGTATAAAAGTAAAAAGAATAATTTTACTAATACTGATGATACTAAAGCTAATGCTAATGCTAATAATAGTGCTATTAATAGAGATAGAACTAATGCAGGTTTAAGGGGAAGATTTACTAATACTGCTAAAAATATGCTTGCTAATAAAGCTACGTCTCTTATACCAGGATTAGGGGCTTTAAATACTGCTAATAATATTAGAAAAGGCATAATGAATGGTATAGGGGGGGTAAGAGGCTCTAGTAATAATAGTAATAGTACTAATAATAGAGAAGTAAGTGATAAGAGTAATGCTAATGATGGTATTACTAATGAAGTAACTGGTGATGATAATAGTAAAACTGATGTTGATACTTCTAGTGATGGGGGTAAAAAAGGACTTGGATCTCTTGGTTCTCTTAAGGGTTTGATAAATGGTAAATTTAGCTTTTTTGGAAAGATATCTTTACCTGTAAAAATAGGTATGGCTTTGGGTCCTATTGGGATATTGTTCTTTATGATTATTATTGTAGTTATGCCTATTGCTCTTTTTAGTAGTTTTTTTGGAATGGATGAAGTTGATGCTACTGATAGTGTAGCTACAGTTGGTAATATAGATTATGGTGATTATGAATTATCTAGTGATGGGGATACTATTTTACATGAATCTTTGTCTAGTTTTTTATCTAGTCAAGGTAGTAGTTTAACAGAATTTAATAATTTAATTTCTACTAATATAAATAATGCTGGTTATGGGACTAATGCTGGGGTTGTAGCGGCTGCTGTTACTTTGATTGCTGAGCTTGGTAATAATTACGATGTCAAAATACCTTATTATTGGGGTGGTGGACATGGTAGTATGTTTGAAGGTGCAGATGGTTCTTGGGGTAGTTCTAGTTGTCATACTACTGCTAATGGTAAAAGTTATAATTATTGTGGTCTTGATTGTTCTGGGTTTGTCGCTTGGGCTATTTATAATGGAGGCTTTAATATTACAGCGACTACGGCTGGTAATTTTCAAAATTTAAGTGGGGCTGAACGTGTTAGTTTAAATAGTACATCTGCTGTTTTAGAACCTGGTGATTTACTTGAGTCTAATTCTCATGTAGTCTTAGTTGTTGGGGTTGACGAAGAGAATAATGGTTATATATGTGCTGAAGCTTCAGGTAGTTCAACAGGAGTTTTATTTACAAGGAGATCTTTTAGTCAAGGTGGTTATTGGGGTGTTAAAATGTCTGGTTTTTATGCCAATAATGTAAGGAGTTAAGTTAATATGAAAATAAAAATTTTAATTTTAATTCTAGTTATGTTTATGATTAGTGGGTGTACAGCAGAAGTTAATCTTGAAATAAGTGTTGATACTATTAAAGAGAGTGTTGATATTACGGCTTATCAAGATGCAATTTATTCTAAAGATATTTTAAAAACTTCTTTTAGAGATTATATACCTATATATGCTTCTGTTGTAATTGTTGATGCAGAAGATGATTTGCCTGTTTCTTCTGTTTTATACTATGATAAAACAGAAACAGATTTAGGTAATGGTTATTTATTTAATTATAGTTATGATTTTCCTATAGAAGATTATAGTAATGCTAGAACTATTAAAAATGCTTTTAAATCATATGATATTTCTGTTAATAATAGTGATAATACTCTTTTATTATCTACAGATAGTGAGGGTATATTATATTTTGATGATTATGAAGTGCTAGATGAAGTTACTATTAATATAACAACAGATTATGTGGTTTTAGAAAATAATGCCGATAAAGTAGAAGATGGTGTTTATACTTGGGTATTTACAAGGGATAGTGAAAAAAGTATTAATATTTTAATAGATATAGAGAAAAGTATTAGTGAAAGAGAAGCTGATAATACTAAGAATATGACTATTATAAGTACTATTTTGGGTATTATAGTTATTATATTATTATTTCTATTTATAAAAACAAGAAAAAATAATAAATTAAAATAATTGTTTTCAAATTATTAAAATGCTGTTATAATAACCGTAGGTTTAATTGAGTATATTCGGAGGGAAATGTTATGAAGTTAAAGTTTAGAGCTGATAAAGATGATGTCATAATTTTTGTGGTTTTTGCTATTTTTCTTCTTTATATAGTAGCGATTGGGGTTGTTAATTTACATTCTTTTGCTACTGAGGGTTATTTTAATGGACTTAATCCATTTCCAGCTTTTGCTCCTAAATTTTTATGGATTACCTTAATTGTTTATATAGTAGCTTTAATAGGGATGCTTGTTAGTGTTAAGTCATACTTTTTTGAAATGGAAAAGGGTATTGGTTTTACTACTGAGAAAAATGATAAAGGATATTCTAGATGGGCTAAAGATAAAGAGATGAAAGCAGAACTTAAAATGGTAGCACCTGGTGATGAGACTAGTGATGCTGCTGGGGTTCCTTTGTTATTGAATGATAAAGAAGCTTGGGTTGATGATGGTGAATATCATACTTTAGTTATTGGTTCTACTGGTTCAGGTAAGACGCAGACTGTTATTAAGCCTACTGTTAAATTACTTGCTAAAGCAGGAGAATCTATGATTATAACTGACCCTAAAGGAGAAATTTATGAGGCGACTGCTAATATGCTTCGTGATAAGGGGTATGATGTACAAATACTTAATTTCCGTGATCCTCAAAATGGTAGTAGTTGGAATCCTTTATCTCTTCCTTATAGAATGTATAAAGAAGGTAATCAAGATAAAGCGATTGAGCTTTTAGATGACCTTGCTTTAAACATTTTATATGATGAGTCTAGTAATAATAGTGATCCATTTTGGGAAAAGACATCAGCTGATTACTTTTCTGGAGTTGCTTTAGGTCTTTTTGAAGATGCTAAAGAAGATGAGATAAATATTAATAGTATTAGTTTAATGACGACAGTCGGTGAAGAAAAATTTGGTGGTAGTACCTATATTAAAGAATATTTTTCTTTTAAAGATCCTGCAAGTGCATCTGTTATTAATGCATCAAGTACTATTAATGCTCCAACAGATACAAAAGGGTCAATCTTATCAGTTTTTAGACAGAAAATTAAATTATTTGCATCTCGTGAAAACTTATCAGAAATGCTTAGTCATAGTGATATAGAGCTTGGTAATATAGGTAGACGTAAAACGGCTTTATTTATAGTAGTACAGGATGAGAAGAAAACATATCATTCACTTGTTACAATCCTTCTAAAGCAATGTTATGAAACATTAATTGGAGTTGCTCAAGAAAATGGAGGAGAACTTCCTGTTAGAACGAACTTTTTGCTTGATGAGTTTGCTAATATGCCACCTTTAAAAGATGTTACAACGATGATTACAGCAGCTCGTTCTCGTCGTATGCGTTTTACAATGATTATTCAAAACTATGCCCAGTTAAATCAAGTTTATGGTAAAGAAAATGCCGAGACTATTCGTGGTAACTGTGGTAATATTATCTATTTGATTTCAGCAGAGCTTGCAGCCCTTGAAGAAATATCTAAGATGTGTGGAGAAGTTAAATCTAAAGATGATGAGAAAACGGCTTCAACTCCTTTAGTTACTGTATCTGATTTACAGAGAATGAAACAGTTTGAAGTGATTATACTTAGAATGAGAATGCAGCCATTTAAGACTAAGTTTACCCCTGATTTTAAATTAGATTGGGGAAGAACTTTTCCTAAAGCTGATTATCCTGTTCATGAGAAGATTCCCGTTCATACTTTTGATATAAAGACTTTTGTTAAGGAGATGAAGAAAGAAAAATTACTTGAGATGATGAATGGTAATAATGGTGATGGAGGTAATACTCCTCCTGGGTTTGTACCACCTAATCTTTTTGGAATAGGAGCAGGTTCTAATAATCAAATGGGAGGTGTTGTTCCTAATTCTAGTGGTATTTCTAGACCTAATACGCAGTCTTTTAATAATCAAATGCCAGACTTTATGAAATCTAGTATGGAAAATGAAAGTAATATGCCTAAGAAGCCTTCATTTGATGTTGATGAGTTAGTTAAGAAGATTGATGCTAAGATAGCAGAACTTGAAAAAGAAGAAGAGATGAATAAGAAAAAACAACAGAAAAATGAAACTAAATCTGTTAGGGATGTTTCTCCTGTTAAAGAAGTTGTTGATAATCCTATATCTAAAGTTAAGGAACAACCTAAACTAGATATTAATTTAAATCTTGATGATGACGATGATGATGATTTCTTTGATGACTTTTTTGATTAGATAATTTTTAAAACCTCTAATTTTTTGTACTTTTTGTTTGTTATATGCATAGACTAAATTAGAGGAGGGAAACTATGCCGGCTTTTAAAGAAATAGTAACAAAAGCAGTTATTGGTAAAGGTAAAAAACAATTTACTGATAACTTATCATTGCAAGTTGTAAATAATCCTAATACAATTCTTGGGTGTTGGATTATAAATCATAATTTTTCAGGAACTTTTTCTAAAGGAGTAGTAACTATTGTAGGAAGTTATGATATTAATATTTGGTATTCTTATGATAATGATACTAAAACAGAAGTATTAAAAGATACTAATAATTATACTGAGACTATTAATGTTCAGGGAATAGATAATGATATAGAAAATGAAGAAGTTATAATTAGAAGTTTAAGAGGACCAAGTTGTAGTAGAGCAGAAATTGATAATACTACAATTAACTGTACTGTTGATAAGACTTTAGGTATAGAATTAGTAGGAGATACTAAAGTACGTATTAATACATTAGATGAAGTAGATGATTGGGAAGATATTATGGATAGTGATGAAGTTATTAATAATAAAATAGATGAAGAAGTTGTTGAAGATTATCTAGATAATCCTTCAGAATAATAGCTTTGAAACTGTTAATAAAAAAAGGTTGACAGTTTCTTTTTGTTTGTGTATAATTATAACAGTTAAAGAAAGGAGCTGTAAATATGGCAGTAAAATTAAGATTAATGAGAATGGGTGCTAAGAAAAGACCATTTTATCGTATTGTAGCGACTGATTCAAGAAGTAGAAGAGATGGAGAATACCTTGAATTAATTGGTACTTATAATCCAATTAGTAGTGAGAAGGATGTTAAGATTAATGAAGAGGTAGCACTTAAATGGTTAAATAATGGTGCTATTCCATCAGATACAGTTAGAAGTCTTTTTAAAGATGCTGGTATTATGAAAAAGTTTGCTGAATCTAAAAATAAAAAGGAAACAAAATAATGGAATTAGTAGAATTAACTGAAAAAATAATTAAAAATATTGTAACAGATGAAGATGCTGTAAAAGTTAAAGAATTTCCTAGTGATAATGATAAAGAGATAATTATTGAAGTATTAGTAGCAGATGCTGATATGGGTAGAGTAATTGGTAAAAATGGTAGGACTGCTAATGCTATTAGGACTTTAGTACAAGCTAGTAGTGCTTTAAAAGATAATAAATATGTTAAAATTAACATCGATAAGTTTTAGGATTACTTAAGTAGTCCTTTTATTATTAGGGGGTATTATGAGTTATTATAATGATATAAGATCATATTTAAATGTTATATATGCGATGATATTAAATGAAGATAAATATTTAAGGAAGATTTATTATAACTATAGAGAACTTCTATTACAAATAAATAGTAATTCTTGTGAGAATTTAAAAGAGTCCTCTTTTATAAGTAAAGAAAATGCTTTATTATTTGTAGAAAGGTATTTAAAAACGTATTTTGAAGAATTTTATTTAGATTTTAAGAAGACTAATATCGAAATATATGATATTGATATTTTAAAAAAATATATTAGTGCAAGTAATGATATAAAACTTAGTAGAGAATTTAAAAATATTAATTTAACTAAAGGGGAAGCTAGTGCTTTAATTACATCTTTTGGATGTGCTGATTTTGTTTTTAATAATATTCAATTAATAGATGATAATAACGTTAATACAGCTTTAACTCTTATTCATGAATATACGCATATAATTCATAATAAAAATAGTAATAATAAATATACAGCATCATGGTATGTTTTTAGTGAATATTTAGCATATTATAATCAATTATTATTTAAAGAATATTTAGAGTCTTTAAATATAGATATCTCTTGTGATAATTATGTGGCTTTAACAAATGAACAAATAAATCTTTTTAAATTAATGAATTCTTTTTATCATGGAGAAAATATAAGTAATGAAAATTTAGAAATAATAATTACTAATATAAAAAATGAAAATATACCTTTATGTGATTATGAACATATTATTGCTTTTATAGCTAGTATTACTAAATATGAGGAGACTAGAGAATTATCCTTATATGATAGAGTAAGTGAAGTAAAATCTTTACTAAAAGAAAATTTAAATAAATTTATTATCAAAGATAATTATCTTGATATAAGAGATAGGGAAACTGTCAAAAAACTTATAAAGAATTATAATAAATAAACTAGTAATATTGTCTAAATTCAATTTTTATATTATACTTGATATATAAGATTGGAGGTAGTGTTTACATGAAAGAACGAGTTGGTAGCGCTATTATAATGATATTAATATTTGTTCCATTATTATTTATAGGAGGAATGCCTTTTTCTATATTTATGACGATATTGGGAGTTAGGGCAATGTATGAGTTAATAATTATAAGAGAAAAAAAGAAAGAATTTCCTAAATTAGTAAAGATAACATCTTATTTATTGGTTATATTTTCAATAATATTAACTTATAATCAAAATATATATAGTTATGAGATTAGTTATCAGTTAATAAGTTTTATCATTTTATTATTTTTATTACCTATACTATTAAATAAGAAAAAAGAAATAGATTATAATATAAATGATGCTTTATACTTAGTAGCTTCTCTTCTGTTTATTAATATTTCTTTTAATTTAATATTAGTAATTAGAAATTATAGTCTTGATTATTTAATCTATTTATTACTTATTACTGTATTTACAGATACTTTTGCTCTTATTACAGGTATGTATATTGGTAGTGAGAAGCTTGCTCCTACAATTAGTCCTAATAAGACTGTAGAGGGTTTTATTGGTGGTTCTTTAATGGGGACTTTTGTAGCGACAACATTTTATTATACAGTAATAAATTCTAGTATTTCTTTAGTTTTATTAATATTAATAACTATGTTTTTATCTATAGTAGGGCAGTTAGGTGATTTAGTATTTTCATCTATAAAAAGAACTTTTAAAGTTAAAGATTTTTCTGATTTAATACCAGGACATGGAGGGATTTTAGATAGGTTTGATAGTCTAATTTTTGTTATTCTTGCATTTATATTAGTAATGAATTTAATTTAGGAGGCACGATGGTTACATTAATATTATTTATAATTTTATTAGGCTCAATTATTTTTATTCATGAGAGTGGACACTTTCTATTTGCTAAGTTAACAGGTATTTATGTATATGAATTTGCACTTGGTATGGGTCCTAAGTTATTTAGTTTTAAAAAAGGAGAAACTGAATATTCATTACGAGCTATTCCTATTGGTGGTTTTTGTCAGTTAGCTGGGGAAGATGGAGATGATGAAAATTTACCTAAAGATAGGACTTTACTTGGGAAAAAACCATGGCAGAAGTTTTTAGTTATGTTTTTTGGATCTGGTTTTAATTTTATTTCTGCTATAATTATATTGTTTTTTATCGCTCTTATTTTTGGAGCGACTTCAACTGATCCTGTATTAACTTTTGTTGATGAGGATAGTCCTGCTTATGAAGCTGGTTTAAGGGCTTCAGATGAAATATTAGAGATTAATGGTCATGATATTTGGACAATAGATGATGTATCTTTATATCTTGCAATTGCTAATGATGGTGAAGAAAGTGAATTTGTTGTAAAAAAAGATAATGGAGATATTGTTACTTATAATATAAAACCTGAAAAGACAAAAGTGGATGGAGAAGAGTCTTATGTTTATGGAATAAGTTTAGTTGGTGAAGAAGAATATGGTTTATTAGTATCACTTAAATATACAGTAATAAAAACGGGTTCCTTGTTTAAACAGATGTGGGTAACTTTAATAAATCTATTTACTGGTGGGATAAAATTAAATCAATTGAGTGGACCAGTTGGTATTTATGAAGTAGTTGGTGCTCAAGCAAGTGGAGGAATAGCAAGTTTATTATATTTATTTTCTTATTTATCAATAAATGTAGGATTTATTAATCTTTTACCATTACCTGCTTTTGATGGGGGGCATATTCTTTTTATCATAATAGAAAAAATAAAAGGTAGTCCCGTTAAGGCAGAAACAGAATCTAAATTTCATGCAGTTGGTTTATTCTTATTGATGTTATTAATGATTTATATAACATTTTATGATATATTACGATTATTTTAAGCTATCACTTTAGATAGTTTTTACTTTATTTTACTTTATATTGTGAAAATAGTTTGTAAATTAGTTTTATCTATGGTATCATTATTTTATAAGATGGAGGCTAGATGATGATAAAAAAAGATGTTGTTGTTAAAAATGTTTCAGGATTACATGCAAGACCAGGTAGTATTTTAGTAGACCTTGCTCTTACATTTAAATCAGATATAAAATTGATACATAATGGTAGTGAGATAAATGCTAAAGAAATATTAGAAGTAATGATGGGAAATATTAATTGTGGAGATAAATTAACAGTAGAAGTTTCTGGTGAAGATGAAATAAAAGCTTTAGATTCTATATGTGAATATATAGAAAAAGGTGATGATGAATGAAATATTTAGGTAATAAAGTAGGTAATGGTTTAGCTTTAGGAAAAGTATATATAATAGATAATAGAATGCCAAAATTAGAAAAAATTAAGTTAACTAATAATTTAGAAATTACAAAAGAAAAAGAAGATTTGAAAAAACTTATAGATGATGTTTGTAAAGATTATGAGAGATTAGAAAAAGAAGCAAGTTCTAATGATGTTAGAGAGTTGTGTAATTTTTATAAAGTACTTTTAAGTTCTAATTCTCTTCTTGTTTCAATGGAAGAGGTAATAGATGAAGAGAAATGTGATAAAGTAAGTGCTATTAGTAAAGTAATGAAAAGAAAAGAAGAAGAACTTTCATTAGTTGATAATGCTTATTTGAAGTTAAGAAGTAAAGATATAAAAGATGTTACTAATAAACTTATTAGAAAAGCTTTAGGTATTAAAGAGATAGATTTAAGTAAGTTAGATACTGATACTATTTTAGTTTCTTATGAGATTGCACCTTCGGTGTTACTTTCTAATAATTTAGAACATATTAAAGGAATTGTATCAGAAATAGGAGGAAAGACTAGTCATGTGGCAATACTTGCATCATCACTTGGGATTCCATCTGTTTTTGGTATTAAAGATATTAGTAAGACTTTAAATGATGGAGAGCTTATTTATGTTAATGGTAATGAAGGATATATTGAGAATAATTTAGTTAGTACAGATATTAATATTATTAAAGATAAAATAAAAAAAGAAGAAATGCTTAAAGATTCTCTTGCTTGTATGTTAGATAGAGAAACTCTTACTAAAGATGAAAAAAAACTAGAAGTAACTGCTAATGCTGGTGATATGAGTGAACTTGATAATATTCTTAAAGTTAATTCTGATGGAATAGGTTTATTTAGGAGTGAGTTTCTATTTTTAAATAGAAGTACTGAGCCTGAAGAAGATTATTTATTTAACATTTATAAGAGCTTTGCAGAGAAACTTTTAGGTAAACCATTAATTATTAGAACACTTGATATTGGTGGTGATAAGAAGTGTCCTTATATTGATATTAAAGATGAACAGAATCCTTTTTTAGGATATAGGGCGTTAAGATATTGTTTAAATAATAAAGAGTTCTTTAAAGTTAGTTTAAGAGCTATACTTAGGGCTAGTTACTATGGTAATGTTATGATAATGTATCCTTTTGTTTCATCATTAGAAGAGATATGGAAAGCTAATGAGATATTAAATGAAGCAAAGATGGAGTTAGCTAGTAAAAATATTCCTTTTAATAAAGATATTAAAGTAGGTATTATGGTAGAAATACCAAGTGTAGCAGTTATGGCTGATATGTTAATAGATGAAGTAGATTTCTTTAGTATTGGTACTAATGATTTGATACAGTATACTGTAGCAGTTGATAGATTAAATCCAACTGTTAGTAATCTTTATGATTTTTATAATCCTGGAGTTATTAGACTTATTAAAAATACTATAGATTCAGCTAAAAATAAAAAAGATAAATTCGTTGGTATGTGTGGGGAGATGGCTGCTGATCCTTTAGCAATTATTTTATTAGTAGGATTAGGATTACATGAGTTTAGTGTTAATTCTAGTATGGTGTTAAAAGTAAAGAAATTAATATCAATGATAGATAGTGAAGAGGCTAAGAAGATAGTTGATATTGTTTTGACTTTAAAGACTGCTAAAGAAATTGAAACTTATTTAGATAAACAAGCTAGAAAAATATATGGTAAATATTATTAAGGAGGAGAAATTATGGCAAAAAAAAATAATATTTTATTAGCAAGAATTGATAACAGATTGATTCATGGACAAGTAGTATGTTTATGGGCAGGGGCAGTAGGGGCAAACTTAATTGTTGTAGCAGATGATGAGACTGCTGAAAGTGAAGTAGAACAAAGTGTGATGAGAATGGCAGCATCATCGCTTGGTTATGATACAAGATTTTTTACAATACAGAAGACTATTGATATTATAGATAAAGCATCAGATGAACAACAAATTTTATTAATATGTCAAACTCCTAAAGATTTAAGGAGATTATTAGAAGGAGGTGTAGTAATAGGGGAAGTAAATATTGGTAATATGTACTATGATGAAGGTGATAAAAAACTTACTGATAAAGTAGCAGTAAGTAAAGAAGAGATGAATGATTTAAATTATATCAAAAAATGTGTTGATAAAATTTATATTCAAGATACACCTGATTCACCGAGAAAAGAATTTTAAGAGGAGGTATAAAAAATGGAAGTAACATTATTACAAGGAATACTTATAACATTAATTGTTATGATTGCTGCTATTGACAGACATCTAGAAGCATTATTTATCTTTAGGCCAATTATTGTTTGTCCTATTGTTGGTGCTATTGTTGGTGATTTAAATACAGGGTTAGTTGCAGGTGGAATGGTTGAACTTGCCTTTGCAGGTATAGCGCCAATTGGGGGGGCTTCTATTCCAGAAGCATTACTTACTAGTGTTATGACTGTTGTTTTTGCTCATATTACAGGAAGTAGTGTAGCGGCTAGTTTAGCTTTAGCATATCCGTTTGGAGTGTTATTACAATTCGTATCTACAGTTACAAATACTGCATACGTATCTTTTAACCGTCCAGCTGATCGTTATGCTAAAGAAGGAAATATTAAGGGATTATTTAGACTATGTTTTTATGGAATAATTATTACTGCATTAATTACTGGTATATTAACATTCTTATCAGTATATGCGGCACAAGAACCATTAAAAGCTTTAGTAGAAATTATGCCTGAGTGGTTAATTAATGGATTCCAAGTAGCAGGAGGACTTTTACCTGCAGTCGGATTTGCTATGTTACTTAGAGTAACACTAAAAGCAAGATATGTACCATACTTACTTGCAGGGTTCCTATTTGCAACATTTATCCAAATAGATAATGTTTTACCTGTTGCTATTATGGGTCTTGCTTTCGCTATGATGGAATACTTTAGAAGTAATGAGAAAAGTTCTTCAATAGGTGGAAGTGGAGGTGAAGCAAGTGGCATCTAATAATAGAAAAAATAAGAAAATTATAACTAATTCAGATTTAACAGATTTAGCAGTTCTTTCTGTTTTAAATCAAGCTTGCTTTAACTATGAGAGAATGCAAAGTATTGGGTTTACAGCAGGTATGGCTCCAGCTTTAAAGAAAATATATAAAAAAGATCCTAAAACTTTATCAAAAGTATTAGCAGATAATTTAGAGTTTATTAATACTCATAATACTTTATTACCTTATTTGCAAGGTTTAATGCTATCTTTGTATGAAGGTGGAGAAAATCCTGAAATGGTTAAGAAAATCAAAATATCTATGTTTGGACCTTTAGCAGGTATTGGTGATGCTCTATTTTGGTTTACGTTGTTACCAATTACAGCAGGTATTTGTGCATCTTTATCTAATCAAGGAAATGTTTTGGGACCAATATTATTCTTTATTGTATTTTTTGCAGCTTTCTTATTACGTTTTCCACTTGCAAGAATAGGGTACAAAACAGGTGTTGCTGCTTTAGATAAGATTCAAGAGAATACGAAAAAAGTTAGTAATGCAGCATCAGTACTTGGAGTTACAATATTAGGTGGTTTAATTGCTAGTTATGTAACTTTGGATGTACAGACAGTTATTGATATAGGAAATGATTCTACAATAAGCTTACAAACAGATTTCTTTGATATGATATTACCTAACTTATTACCATTTGCTTTTACTTTCCTAATTTATTTCTTATTTAGAAAGAAAGTAAATACAATGGTGTTAATAGTTGGGATAATTCTAGTATCAATACTATTTTCATTCTTGGGAATACTTTAGTAAAAAGCCTATTATGGCTTTTTCTTTTGCTTAAAAAATGCTATAATCTTTTAGAAAGGTAGTGTTTTTATGAAACAGATTATAATAATAACAGGACATAATAATTTTGCTAGTGGTATATTAAGTTCACTAACTATGATAGCAGGAGAAAAAGATAATGTTTATGCTGTAGATTTTTTAAATAGTGATAATGATGATATACTAGAGGATAAGTTTAATAAGATAATTGATAATAATAAAGATAGTGAGATTTTATTTACCTGTGATTTAATGGGAGGAACACCATTTAAAGTAGCAAGTAAACTTGCTTTTACTAATGATAATTATGAAGTAGTAACAGGAATTAACTTAGGAGGATTAATAGATACTTCTATGAAGTTAGATAAATTTAGTATAAAAGAGTTAATGTTATCGTGTAAGGATGCATCTATTAAATCAGTTATGCCTTTAGAAAAGATAATAGAAAAAAGTAAAGAAGAACCTAGTGAAGGAATTTAGGTTTTTTCTTGACTTATAAATTATTGTTAATTATACTAAATAATAATTTATGAGGTGGAATAATGGAAGAGATGGTAGAAAATAAAAAATATTGTAAAGATTGTGGAGGTTATTGTTGTAAAAAGAGTGGTTGCGATTACTATCCTGATGATTTTAAAGATTTATCTTTCAATGGCTTAACTAATATTTTAAGTGAAGGTAATATTTCTATTGTCGCTGCTTTAGATTTTGAAAGATTACCAAATGGAAAGTTAATATATACACCATTTTTATATTTAAGAGCTAGAAATATAGATAGAGATATAGTGGATTTATTATCAATAAAAAAGACATGTAGTATGTTAAGAAAAGATGGTTGTTATTATGATATTGAACATAGGCCTAGTGGGGGAGTTAACTTAGTATCTGCTCCTAATAGATTTGATTGTTATCATAAAGAAAATCATTTAGAACATATTATGCAATGGGGAAGATATCAAAAAGTTTTAGGTAAATTTGTAAAGAAATATTGTGGAATGTCATTAGACGATAAATTAAAAGAAGATTTTGAGAATCTCTTTTATGAGTGTTTAAATGGTGTTTTGAGTACAGTTTCTATTGAAGAGAAAGAAGATATTATAAGTATGTTACCATTGTTAGTTGAAATAGCACCTTCAGAATATAAAAAAGCTCGTAATCGTTATAAAGAAAAAGGTATTAGTAAGAAATTAATTTATTAAAAAATAATATAAAATAAAAGTGAAGATTTAATTTGTCTTCACTTTTAATATATTTAAAATGTATTAGAACGTCCCTTTAATACAGGAAGGTCATCTTGGTAAGTTCCTTTAATAAAAGCCATTTCACAAGATAGTTGTTGCATTATAATAACAGTTTCAAAGAAAGCATAGATATTTGTTTTTTCTTCTATTGTTATTGCCATATCACTAATATCTGCAATTTCCTTATCATTAGTAATTACATAAGTTTTGGCTTTTGTATCTTTTAAATAAGTAATAACTCTTTTAATATCTTCATTTGTCTTATCATCTACAGCAAATAAAAGTACTGGGGTTTTAGGACTAGTTGATGCTAGTGGCCCATGACAAAATTCACTAGCTTTATATGGGGTAATTGGAACTAAAAGTGTTTCCATAACTTTTAAAGCAAACTCTTTAGCAAGAGAATAACTATAGCCTCTAGCAATAGAAAATCCCATATCCATAGTTGATAATTCTTTAGCCATAGGTTTAATCTCTTCGTATTTGTCTAGACCTTTTTTTATTGATTCTAAATATTTATTATCATCAAAATTATCTTCTTTGCCACTTAAACATAAAACTAGTTTAGTTAAGATATATAAAGTAGTTGTATATCCTTTAGTAGCAGCACCAGCATTACTTTCGCCAATTTCGTTAAAGATATGTCTATTTGTTGCTTCTGCTACTAATGAGTTAGGGTTATTAGTAATAGCAAAAGTATAAGCTCCAGATTCTTTAGCTTTCTTTAAAACAGTACTAACATCATATCCTTTACCTGATTGTGAAATTGCAATAACACAAGTATTAGATAAATCCATATTACTATCATAAACAGTAAATATAGATGAATCTGCCATTTCTACTGGGATTTTTGTATGTAATTCTAAGAAAAACTTACCAAATAATCCTCCATGAGTAGATGTACCTCTTGCTACAATCATAAAGTTTTTAGGATTAAATTCTTTAATCTCTTTAGCAATAGCAGGTATTACATCTTTATTTTTTTCAATACAATTTTCTAATGCTGTAATTTCTCTAATTTCTTTTAACATATTTGTCTCATTCATTAACATCATCTCCTTATTTTAATTGTAACAATTAAAATAATTTAATACAAGGAATAATAAGTAATAAGACATATATTTTACAAATATAATTATAATGGGTGTTATATATGTTTAATAAATTTGATACGATTAAGCCTTTTACAACAGGTGAGTCTTGTAGGACATTTCCAGTATATTATCCACCACAACATCAGGATGTACAGCCTGGCATGGAATATTTAATGAAACCACTTCCTGTTTTTGATGATTCTAATTATAAAGGTAGTGGGAAATTAAAAGATAAAGTTGCAATTATTACAGGAGGAGACTCGGGTATTGGTAGGGCAGTTGCTGTCTTTTTTGCTAAAGAAGGGGCAAAGCTTGTTTTAGTTTATTATAATGAACATAAGGATGCTAATGATACAAAAGATTATATTGAAAAGTTAGGTGGAGAAGTATTATTAATTCCTGGTGATTTAAAAAATAAGGACTTCTCTTCTTTTATTGTCAATGAAACATTAAATTATTATGGTAAGATTGATATTTTAGTTAATAATGCTGGTGTTCAGTATTTTGCCGATAACTTAACAAATATTTCTAATGAACAGTTCGACTATACAATGAAGTCTAATATTTATTCTATGTTTTATTTAACTAAAGCAGTACTTCCTTATTTAGATAGTGGTTCTAGTATTATTAATACCACTTCTATTACTACTTATAATGGAGAAGGGGACTTAATTGATTATGTGATAAGTAAAGGTGCCATTGTTGGTTTTACTAGGGCTCTTGCTACTAATCTTGCTCCTAAGAATATAAGAGTAAATGCTGTTGCTCCAGGACCATTTTGGACAGCGCTACAACCTGCTAGTAGGAAAGCTAAAGATATTCCAATATTTGGTTCTACTAATCCTATGAAAAGGGCAGGACAGCCATATGAAATAGCTTCTATCTATGTTTATTTAGCAAGTAGTGATTCTAGCTATACAACAGGACAAGTAATTCATGTTAATGGTGGCGAGTATAAAGGATAGAAAGAAGAAAAGCATTTATTATCTTTCCTTCTTTTTCTTTGTAATTAAAATTATTAAGAAAAGTCTTAATATTATCTTTTAACTTTTCAATAAGATTTATATATCTATTCTTAATATTTAAATAGATTTCTTCTTTACTCATTAATTCTAATTTCTTAATTAAACTATAAAATTCATAATCAATTTTATTCGTTATATTACCAATATAATCTATGTAAGAAAAGTTTCTATGATATATCATATTTTCACTTATTTTCGTAATAATAGTTTTATCATTTATGTTAATAAAAATAGTACCTACTCCTTAGAGTGGTACTATTAGCATAAAACATTTTATGGGATAGTACCTAACAGAGCAAGCTAGGTATTCCCTTTTTTATAATATGTAAATTCTCTTTACATATTCATAGTATCATACATATTAACTTTTGTCAAAAATATTTGTGTAATTATATAACACACATTTACAAAAATTCGTAACTTTTTTAT
>CAZJKS010000008.1:0-23046 GCA_964546695.1 uncultured Muribaculaceae bacterium
AATATAACTATGTTAATCTTTGCAAGTAACTAAAAATATGATATAATCTACAGGTAGAAAGAGGGAGTAATATGGAAAAAATATATGTTTTTGGTCATCGTAAACCTGATACAGACTCAGTTAGTGCAGCGATAAGTTATGCTTATTTAAAAAAACAATTAGGTTTTAATGTAGAAGCTCGTGTTCTTAGTGCTACTAATAAAGAAACTAAGTATGCTCTTAAATACTTTGATATTAAAGAACCTAAATACTTAAATGATGTAAAATTACAACTTAAAGATGTTAATTATCATAAAGGATATTTCTTAAACGAAAAGAAATCAGTTTATGATAGTTATATTTATATGCTTAATGAAGGATTAACTGGTGTACCAATAGTTGATGATAAAAATAAATTTAAAGGAATAGTAACTATTAAAGACTTAGCTCATGCTTTTATAGATACTAAAATAGAAAATCTTGAAACTAGTTATGATAACTTACTTAATGTTTTAAATGCTGTGGAAGTTAATAGAGTAAATGACGAAATAATCGGTAATATCTTAGCAGCCTCATATCGAAGTACAACTTTTATTAATACTGTAAACCTTACAAATAATGATATCTTAATAGTAGGAGATAGACATAGTGTTATAGAATATGCTGTTAACTCTAAAGTTAAGATGATAATATTATCAGGGTTTAGTGAAATAAAAGATGAGCATATAAAAATTGCTAAAGAAAATGGTGTTAATATTATTAAAAGTAGTTATGATACTTATCATATCGCTAAATTAATTAGTTTATCTAATTATATTAGAACTATGAGACGAACTACTAAGGATGCTGTTTATTTTGATGAAAATAGCTATGTTGATGATATCTTAGAAGTTAATAAAAAATTAAGACATACTAATTATCCTGTTATTAATAATAGAACTGGTAAATGTTTAGGACTTCTAAGAATTACTGATTTAGATTCTAAAAATCCTAAAAAAGTAATATTAGTAGATCATAATGAAGCTAAACAAAGTGCTGAAGGCTTAAATGAAGCAGAGATAGTAGAAATAGTAGATCATCATAATTTAAGTAGTCTATCAACTGCTAGTCCTATTAATTTTAGAAATATGGCTGTTGGTTCTAGTTGTACTATTATCTATTCTTTATATAAAGAAAGAAATATCGCTATTCCTAAAGCTATCGCTGGAGTTATGTTATCAGGTATTTTATCAGATACTTTAATTCTTAAATCACCTACAACAACAACATTAGATAAAATGGCAGTTAAAGAACTATCTATTATCGCTGAAGTTAATTATGAAGAATATGGTCTTAACTTAATTAAAGCAGGTACTTCTTTAGATGGTATGACTCATGAAGATGTCTTATATAACGACTTTAAACTTTATACAGTAGATGATAAAACTTTAGGTATAGGACAATTCTTTACAACAAACTTTGATGAAATTAAAAAAGATATGGATGCATACCTTGATACCTTAGATAGAGAAGCAGAGGGTAATAACTATTCATTAATCGCTCTTTATATAACAGATATCATTAAGAATGGTTCTTATGTTCTATATAATAGAAAAGCTCAAGATATAATTAATAATGCTTATGATAAAGAAGTGAGCGAAGGAGAATACTTGCAAGACTGTGTATCACGTAAGAAAAATGTTGTACCAGTAATAATGGCAAGCTTTGAAAAATAGTATAGTTTGTAGTTTGAACTATACTTTTTAAATAAGAGGGACTCTTTATAGGAAATAAATTACTTAATCAAAATGAGAGATTTAATATTTTAAGAGAAAATAAAGCTTCTATTGAAGATGGTAAGATTAAAAAACTAGTAGCCCATTTTTATTTAAACTAGTGTTTAGATGTGTCTAATTAGTCTTATAAATCTTTCAATTATTCCTTTTTAATGATATACTTATTTAGTAGAAAAGAGGTTATTATGTCAGATTACATTAATACAATCATATTAGGAATTATTCAAGGTATTGCTGAATTTCTTCCTATTTCAAGTAGTGCCCACTTAATAATATTTAGAGATATCTTTAAAATAGGAGCATCTATGTCTACAAAAGTAGCTTTATGTTTCGATTTAGCTCTTCACTTTGGTACTTTACTTGCTATAGCTGTATTTTTCTTTAAAGACTTTTTAAATATGGTTATTAAAGGTTTAACTAAAGGGGTTAAAGATAGTGATGGTAAACTCTTTTGGCAAATAGTAGTTGCTACTATTCCTGCTGCTATTGTAGGTGTTTTATTTGAAGATGTAATAGAAGATGCTATTAGAACAAACTATATTTTAATAGCTTTAGCTCTCATTATAATGGGTATTGTTATATACTTAGTAGATAAAAATAGTAAACAAGAAAAAGATACTAGAGATATAACTTTTAAAGATGCTATTATAATAGGCTGTTCTCAAATCTTTGCTCTTATACCAGGTTTTTCTCGTAGTGGTACAACAATCGCTAGTGCTAGATGTTTAAAAGTAAATAGAGAAAGTGCTGCTAAGTTTTCTTTTTATTTATCAGCACCTATTGTTCTTGGAGCTTGTACTTTACAACTACTTGATGATGGAGCAGTTTCTTTAATTATGGAAAATATTACTATCTTTATCTTAGGGATTATTGTCTCTTTTATAACAGGTTTAATCTGTATTAAATTTTTACTGCAGTATCTTAAGAAACATGACTTTAAACTATTTATGATTTATCGTATTATTATAGCTATTATTGTTATTTTAACTGTAATATTTTAAAGGAGTGATAACTTATGTACAATACACTTGCTTTATTTATAACATTCTTATTAGGTTTTTTTATAATTATAGGAGTTATAATAGCATTCTTTTTTAAAAGTCAAAAGAAATTTCTAAACTTCATTTTTGCCTTTGCTTTATCTCTTCTTACAATGTTAATACTAACAGACTTACTTACTAATACTATTAAACATTTAGGAATTACTCATATCTATCTTTTTATTTTATTTACTTGTCTTGGTCTGTTAACATTTAAAATACTAGATGATTTTATTCCTGAACATGATGATAGTAAAATGACTAAAAAAGAAGAACATAAAAATATTGTTCACATAGGTCTTTTATCTACAATTGCTCTAATCATTCACAACTTTGTAGAAGGAATGGCTATTTATCTAACAAGTTCTAATGATATTAATCTAGGAGTATTAATGGCTATAGGAGTAGGATTACATAATATTCCTTTAGGAATAGTTATTACTACAACTCTTAAAACAGAAAACAGTATGAGTAAATATCTAATTTGTATTATCTCTTTATTTATATCAAGTTTTATAGGTGGAGCGCTACTTTATTTATTAAATATTAATACTGTAAGTGATATCGTTATAGGCTCTTTACTAGCTTTAACTATAGGTATGCTCTTATATATTATAATATTTGAACTATATCCTAAAGTTAAAAAAACTAACGATAAGAAGATGACTGTTATCGGTTTAATAAGTGGTATTATAATAGTACTTATTAGTATGTATGTAGGTTAGGTGATAAAAATGTTTGATATGTTTTTAAACTTATTCTTACAATTTATAATATATTCATTTATAGGTTATCTAATAGAAGTAGTTAGTGTTTCTATTAGAAATAAAAAATTAACCTTAAATAGAGGCTTCTTCTTAGGACCATACTTACCTATATTTGGTTTTTCCTGTATATTAATGGGCTTTTTTATCTTAAATTATAAGAAAGACTTATTTACAGTTTTCGTTATGAGTGCTTTTATTTCTACTACTGTAGAATATATAACTAGCTATGTATTAGAAAAAATATTTAAAGCGAGATGGTGGGATTATAGTGATCATAAATTTAATATAGAAGGGCGAGTATGTCTAGGAAATTCTCTATTCTTTGGAATAGGGGGAATAGTTTTTGTATATTTAATTAATCCTATAGTTACATCAATAATTAAAACAATGTCCCTAATTATCTTTAGAATAGTCGCCATTACATCCTTAGTTATCTTTTTAATAGATGTAATAATTACTGTAACGACACTATATCAAGTAAAAGTATCTAGTATTAAGTTTAAAAACCGTGATGTAACAGCAGAACTTACTAAAATAATTAGACAAGAGTTAAATAGAAGAAAAGAAATTAGATCTAATTTCTTCATAAGACATATGTTAAATGCCTTCCCAGAAATTAAAATAACTGATAATAATCCCCTTAGTAAATTAAAAAAACTTACTATTAAAGGAATAAATAAAAAAAGAAAAAGTAAAAGAAAGGACTAATTATGAATATAAAGAAAAATATTAATAAATATATATTTAGAGGTTACGATATTAGAGGAGTAGTACCTACTGATATTGATATAGATACAGCCTATACCATAGGTATAGCTTTTGGTAGTAAAATAATTACTTTAGGAAAAGATAAATGTCTTATCGCCCATGATAATAGAATATCTTCCCCTGATTTACATCAAGCTTTATTACAAGGACTAATAGATTCAGGTATTAACGTTGTAGATATTGGTCTATCTACAACCCCAATGTATTATTTTGCCTGCCTTCATTTAAAAATAGATTCAGGTATTATGATAACTGCTAGTCATAATCCTAAAGATGAAAATGGCTTTAAATTTGCCTTTACTGATTATCAAAATGCTAAAGGAAAAGAAATAGAAGATTTTTATAATTATATAAAAACTGCTAAATTTCATTATGGGGAAGGTAGTATTACTAAAAAAAGTGTAAAAGATGAGTATATTAAAGCTTTAACTAATAATCTTTCTTTTGGTAAAAGAAAAGTTAAAGTAGTACTTGATCCAGGTAATGGGACAACCTCTATCTTATTAGATGATATCTTTAAAAGAGTTGATGTTGATTATACTATTATTAACGGCCAAAGTGATGGAACATTTCCTAATCATCATCCTGACCCATCTATTGAAAGTAATCTTACTGACTTAAAGAAAAAAGTAATAGAAACATCATCTGATCTTGGTCTTGCCTTTGATGGAGATGGTGATAGAGTAGGAGTTATATCAAATAAAGGAGAGTTTATTCCTATTGATTATTATATGATTATAATAATTAGAGATATTATAAATAAAGTAGATAATAAAACATTTTTATATGATGTTAAATGCAGTAAAAGTTTAGAAGATGAAATAATTAAACTAGGAGGGACTCCTTACTGCTATAGAACAGGTAACTCTTATACCAAAGCGAAAGTTAAAGAACTTGATTTAGCTTTTGGAGGAGAATTATCAGGACACGTTTATTTTAGAGATAAATTCTTAGGCTTTGATAGTGGTATTTATGCTGGACTTAGATTACTTGAAATACTATCTAATACTAATAAATCAATAAATGAATTACTTGAAGGTATTAATAGATATTATTCTACACCTGAGATGAAATATAAAACTACTGATGAGATTAAGTTTAACGTTATTAATAAAATAGAAGACTACTGTAAAAATAAAGGTTATACTTATAATAACATAGATGGAGTTAGAATAACTTTTCCTTTTGGTTGGGCTAGTATTAGAGCTAGTAATACAGGGCCTAATTTAACGGCAAGATTTGAAGCATCAAGTGAAGAAAGATTAGAAAGTTTAAAAGAAGAATTTGAAACTTTAATTTCTAAATATAATAAATAAACATATCTTATAATAGGAAGGATGACTTAAATGAAAATAGTAATAACAGCAGGAGGAACAGGGGGACATATTTTTCCAGCTTTAGCCTTAATAGCAAAACTTAAAGAAAAAGATAAGGATATAGAAATTTTATATATAGGAACAACTGATAGAATGGAAAAAGATATTATTCCAAATGAAGGTATTCCTTATGTAGGAATAAATATTAAAGGAATAAATAGAAAACATCTATTAAAAAATATAAGGGTAATGAAAACATACTTTAAAGCTGTAAAAAAAGCTAAGTTGGAACTTATTAAATTTAAACCTGATATTGTTATTGGTTTTGGAGGTTATATATCAGCCCCTGTTATTTATGCAGCATCAAAGCTTAATATAAAGACTATTATTCATGAACAAAACTCTATTCCTGGAGTTTCTAATAAATTTCTATCAAGATATGTAGATAAAGTACTAATATCATTTAAAGAAAGTATTACCTATTTTCCTAAAGAAAAAACTATATATACAGGTAATCCTCGTAGTGAACAAATAAAAGATATTAAAAAAATCAGTAAAACAACCTTAGGCTTTAAAAAAGATAAATCTCTTGTTATAATAGTAATGGGATCTTTAGGATCTTTAACAATGACTAAAAAACTAAAAGAGACTTTACCATTATTTAATAATAAAGACTATCAAGTATTATTAATAACAGGTAAAGATTATTATGAAGAATATAAAAATATAACTTTAAGTAGTAATGTGAAAATTGTTCCTTTCTATAATAACTTAATAGGACTTATGAAAGATGCTGATTTAATAGTAACAAGAAGTGGTGCTAGTACTATAGCAGAAATTACTAGTATAGGACTACCTGCTATCATGGTACCTAGTCCTTATGTTACTAATAATCACCAATATGCTAATGCTAAAAGCCTAGAAGATGAAGGAGCTTGTATAATATTAGAAGAAAAAGACTTCGATAAGACTAGTTTAATTAAACTATTAGATAAGACTATTAGTGATAAAGGAAAACTTAACACTATGAGAAAAGCAATGTTAAAAAGAAAAGAATTAAACAGTGCTACTAAAATGTATGAAGAAGTTATAAAACTAGTTAGGGATGAATAAAATGAATGATTTTTTAAGTGAAGTAGAAAAAAGTGATATAGGAAAAATACAAAAAGATGTTTATGCTAGTAAACTTACTACTTATAAAGTAGGGGGGTTAGTAAAAGCAGTTATATATCCTAAGAATATAGATAAATTAGTTCTATTATGTAAACTTATAAAAAAATATAATATAAAATATAAAGTAATAGGTAATGGGAGTAATTTATTATTCAGTGATAAAATATATAATGGAGTCTTAATTAAATTAGATGAATTTAATAAAATAGAATTTTTTGAAACTAAAGTAATTTGTGGAGCGGGAGCCTCTTTAATGAAAGTAGCAAGAGAAGCGATAAAAAAAGGACTTGCTGGTTTAGAATTTGCTACTGGTATACCGGGAACTATAGGTGGAGCGGTTTATATGAATGCCGGTGCTTATAAAAGTGATATGGGTTATATAACTAGAGGTGTTAAAGTCCTAACAGATGATTTAAAAATTATAACATTAACAAATGAAGAGATGGATTTTCATTATCGTAGTAGCTTTTTACAGTCCCATCCTAATTATATATGCTTAGAAGTTATTTTAGGTTTAACTAGAGGAGATAAAAACGCTTTAGAAGAAGTAGTTAAAGATAGGAAAAATAGAAGAGTAAAAACTCAACCATTACAATATCCAAGTGCTGGTAGTGTTTTTAGAAATCCTGAAGAAAATGATCCTGCTGGTAAATTAATAGAAGATATTGGACTTAAAGGACATACTAAAGGAGGAGCAGAAGTTAGTAGTATTCATGCTAATTTTATAATTAATAAAGACCATGCAACTGCTAAAGAAATTCATGATTTAATTATCTTTGTTCAAAAAAAAGTAAAAGAACAATATGGAATAGAATTAAGGGTAGAACAAGAATTTGTAAACTGGGAGTAGTGTGATATGACAAAAGTAATTAAGAAAAAAAAATTAAGGCTATTACCGTTTTTAATATTTATTGTAGTAATTGCTATAATAGTTTTTATATGCCTTGTTATTCTTGATACTAAAGTCAAAAATATTATTATCACAGGAAATGAAGTATTAACTGATGATGAAGTAATAGAATTAGCTGGCTTAACTGATTATCCTAGTTTTTATAAGACTTTAAGCTTTTCTATGAAAAGTAATATAAGTAATAATCCACTTGTTAAAAGTGTTACTATTAAAAGAAAATTTTATCATGTTATCGAAATTGAAATAGAAGAGTATGAAATATTATATAAAAGAGAAGATAATGGTAAGTATGTTTTAGAAAGTAAAGAAGAAATAACTCTAGATAAAGAAACACCATATACAATACCTAGATTAATTAACGAAATACCAAGTGATATTATAAGTAAGTTTATAAAATATTATAAAAGAGTAGATTTAGGAATTAGAGAAAAGATAAGTGAAATTAAATATGATCCTAATGATTATGATGAAGATAGATTTCTTTTGTATATGGATGATGGTAACAGTGTTTACATTACAATTACCAAATTTGAAAGATTAAATTATTATAACGATGTATTACCACAATTAGATGGTAAGAAAGGTATATTATATCTAGATTCTGGTAATCATTTTCAGATAATGGAATAAATTAAGAAGTAGTAAATTTTCATATAGTTAAAACTTTGCTTATAGTTGTTTTTATTTAATATAACTAGAGCCTTAAGTTTTAACTTTTTTCTTTCAAAAATATAAGTTCCCCTAACAAATTTTTTGTAAACTTTGAATTTTGTTTTATTGGTCCTTTTATTTATTCCAAATTAAAGGTATAATGTAATCATAGAAGGTGATATTTATGGCATATATCAGTGTTAAAAACTTGACTAAAATTTATAAAATGGGTGAAGTTACGATTAAAGCTTTAGATAATGTTTCTTTTGATATTGATAAAGGTGAACTTACAGTTGTTTTAGGACCTTCTGGTGCTGGTAAAACAACAATTTTAAATATCCTTGGAGGAATGGATACTGCTACTACTGGTAGTGTAATAATAGATAATGATGATATAGCTAAATATTCTAGTAAAAAACTTATTTTATATAGACGTTATGATATAGGTTTTGTTTTTCAGTTTTATAATCTTATAGGGAACTTAACAGCTATTGAAAATGTCTCTTTAGCAAGTCAAATATGTAAACATCCTATGGATAGTGAAAAAGCCTTAAAAAGAGTAGATTTACTTGATAGAAAAGACCATTTTCCTGCTCAGTTATCTGGAGGAGAACAACAACGGGTCTCTATTGCAAGAGCTCTTGCTAAAAACCCTAAAATTCTTTTGTGCGATGAACCGACAGGGGCACTAGATTCTAAGACAGGTAAAAAAATAATAGAACTACTCCAAGATACTTGTCATAAAACCAAGACGACAACAATAATTATTACCCATAATGCTGTTATTGCAGATATCGCAGATAAAGTTATTAAAGTTAAAAATGGTAAAATAGAAAGTATAACCCTTAATAAGAAACCAAAATTAGTTAAGGAGATTGATTGGTAATGTTAATCTATAAGAATAGTCTAAGAAAAATTAGGAAATCTAAAGGACGTTTCTTATCCTTAATTCTTATTGTTATTTTAGGAACTTCATTTTTTGCTGGAGTAAGAGAAACAGCTAGCGACATGATTAAAACTTTAGATAACTATTATGATGATACTAATCTTTATGACTTTAAAATAGTTAGTACTCTTGGTCTAACGGATGATGATATTACTTCCTTAGAGGCTATAGATGGAATAAAAGAAGTGGAAGGGAGCTATTCTTTTGATACTTTAATAGATGGTAAAGCTGTTAAAGTAAGTGCTATAACAGATATTAGCAGTATTACTCTAACTAATGGTAGAATGCCTAAAAATGATGAGGAGTGCTTAGGGGAAGAAAACTATTACAATCTTGATGATACAATCACTATTGATGATGATACTTATCTTAATAATAATACTTGTAAAATAGTAGGACTAGTTACTAGTAGTGCTTATATTTATGAAAATAAAGGTATATCAACAGTAGGAGATGGCAAAATTGATAGTTTAATTTATGTTTTAAAAGATAATTTTAAAATCGATTATTATACAGAAATATATCTAATAGCAAATAACACCCAAGAGGAGTTATCTTATAGTGATGCTTATGATGAAATAATATCTGATGTAAATTTAAAACTGCAAGAGTTAAAGCCCTTAAGAGAAACTGCTAGATATGAAGAAATTCTTGAAGAAGCTATGGAGAAAGTAGGAGAAGCAGAAAATGAACTTGATAATATAAAAAAAGAAACTGAAAGTAAATTAAATGAAGCTTTAACAGAATTAAATTCAAATAAATTAGCTCTTGATGCTGCTTTAGAAGAATATAACAGTAGTTTAGCTACCTTAAATAGAACAAAAGAAAAAACAGAAACAGAATTAAATGAAGGCTTTAGTGCTTTACAAACAGCTAAAGAAGAGTTTAATAATGCCTTAATAAGTGCAAATCTTACAGAAGATAGTCTAGATTCTACTCTTACTACTATAAATAATAATATTACATCTTATGAAAAACAACTAGCAAGTCTTGATTCTAATAGTAGTACTTATGAAAGTCTAAGTGCTGCTTTAGAAGAGTTATATCAGAATAAAACAACTATAGAAACATTAATTACTACTAGAGAAACTTTAATAGAACAAGAGACTACTTTAAATAATTCACTTGATACTTGGAATAGTGAATATAATAGAGCTATTACAAGACTAAATAATGCTAAAGAAGAAATTGATGCTGGATATATAGAATTAGAACAAGGATATAATGAATATAATACTAATTATAATTTATATCTTGAAGAAGTAGCTAATTATGAAGAAGAGATAAATAATGCTAAAGAAGAAATAAATGAAATAGAAAAACCTGTATGGTATTTATTAACTAGAGAAGATTTAACAGGATATACATCCTTTTATGAAAGTGCTACTAAAGTAGATTCTATCGCTACTGTTTTTCCTATTTTCTTTATCATAATAGCATTTCTAATGGCTTTCAATACTATGAATAGAATGATAGAAGAACAACGTAGTGAAATAGGGGCATTTATATCTTTAGGTATTAAAAAAAGTACTATTGCTTTTAGTTATTTACTATATGTCTTCTTAGCTTGTCTTATAGGACTTGCTATAGGTCTTAGTATAGGTTATACTCTAATACCTAGAATATTATATACAGTATATTCTGCTTCATTTACTATTCCTAAACTATCTACATATGTTAACCCTCAAGCTTGTTTAATAATTATTTTAACAACTATTATTTTAATGAGCATAGTAGTTATAATTACTCTTATAAAAGACTTTAAATTAGCACCAGCTACAGTTTTAAGACCTGCTGCTCCTAAGAATGGTAAAAAAATTATTTTAGAAAGAATAAAACCACTATGGAGAAGATTATCTTTTTCTTGGAAAATAACCTTACGTAATTTATTTAGATACAAAAAAAGAATTGTTATGACAGTACTAGGTATAGCAGGATGTATGGCACTTCTTCTTACTGGTTTTGGTATTAAAGATAGTCTTAGTGATTTACTTGATATTCAATATAATGATATTATTCACTATGATGCTACTTTAGTTTTAAATGATGATATAGATAAAGATAATGTTACTGATACATTAAGTTCTAATAATTTAACTAATTATATAGAAACTAATATATCTAGCTTTACTTTTAAAGCTAATAATAAGAATTTAGACTTTACCTTAATAGCTTTCACATCTAATGATATAAACGATTATGTTACTCTTAATGATTCAGATGGTAATAGTCTATCTTTAAGTAATAATGGCGTTATTATAACTTTAAAAATGGCAGAACTATTAGATGTTAATATAGGAGAAAATATTAGTATTAGAAATAGTGATAATGAACTATATATTGTAAGAGTAATAGGTATTTGTGAAAATTATATAAGTAATTATATGTATATGAATAGTAATTACTATGAAGAAATATTTAATAGTAATGATTATAACAGTTATCTTGTTAATCTAGATGATAATATAGATAAAGAACAACTATCTAATAATTTATTAAATACTGATTATTTCGCTACTATTCAATATACAGAAGATAATATAGATATGTTTAATGATATTATCGCTGGTATGAATAATATAGTTTATCTTATAATAGTTTTTTCTAGTTTTCTTGCTATAACAGTTTTATATAATTTAACAATTATTAATATAAATGAGAGAAAAAGAGAAATAGCAACTTTAAAAGTTTTAGGATTTAAAGATAATGAAGTATCTAGTTATGTATATAGAGAAACCTTTATTTTAACTTTATTTGGTATTATTATTGGCATATTCTTAGGCTATTCATTAAATACCTTTGTCTTAATGATTGCCGAGACTGATGAACTTTTATTTATTAAAACTATAAAACCATTAAGTTATATATTATCAATCATAATAGTTATAATCTTTAATATAATAGTACAAGTAATAACATATTTCATCTTAAAAAGAATAGATATGATAGACTCTTTAAAATCAATAGAGTAGTTTAAATTATAGTATGATAAATAGGCTAAAACTAAGTGCAAGGCTATATATATTTGATTGAGGCTACATCTAAATGATATATTGAAATATACAAGAGAAAATAATATAAAAAAGATAGACAAGCTAATGCTAATCTATCTTTTCTTATTCAACATTTTATCATAGTAATTAAATAAATCTTCAAAAGCATTATAGTGAACTATTTCTCTTTGTCTTAACCATAAAAGGGGACCAATTACATCAGGGTCATCTGTAAGATTTATTAAATTCTCATAAACAGCTCTTGCTTTTTGTTCAGCAGCCATATCTTCCATAATATCAGCAAGAGGATCCCCAGTTGTTGCAAAATAGGTAACACTAAAAGGAACACCATTAGAATCAACAGGATATAAAGCATTTTTATGCTCTGCATAATTAGAAGCTAAACCTGCTTCTTTCATCTCTTCTACAGTAGCATCTTTAAGTAATTGATATACCATAGTAGAAATCATTTCTACATGAGCTAATTCTTCTGTACCAATATCTGTAAGCAAAGCCTGTCCTTTTTGATCAGGCATAGTATATCTTTGATTTAAATAACGAAGAGCAGCAGCTAATTCTCCATTACTACCTCCATATTGAGTTATTAGTTGTTTAGCCATATTAATATCTTTTTTCTTAATATTAATAGGATATTGTAATCTTTTTGCATATTTAAACATTAGAAAGTCCCTCCATATTCCAAGGAAAAGTTAAAGTTTGCCAAAGAAACGGACTAGTATTAAGAGAATCACTACTAACTAAAATAGGACCATACATCTCTTCATATTCCATCATTAATTTATTTGCCATCTTTCTATACTTATTAAACAAATCTAAAGCATTACCATCATTAGGATATAAATCTAAATATAAATTAAGATCATGTGCTGCAAACTCAGCCTCAGCAAGTTTTAAAAATAATTTCTCTTGTTGACCATTAGGTCTTAAAATAGCAGGTTCATAATTCATATATGGTTTATATAAATTTTTAAACATATTTCCCTTTAAATACCCTTCGTTTTCCATAAAGAAATTAGGATTTTCCATATCCCTATTCATATTTTCATAATAATTATAACTATAATTAATATTTCTATTCATAATTTTCTCCTTTCGTTTTATTCTATTCTAGTTATAGACCTAAGCAAGGGCATTAACCTAATATTTTTAAAAATTCAATAAAAATTATACTTTATCTTTTCTAATTACTAATTTTCTTGTATAATAGCAAGTAGAAAGAAAGGGATAAGAATGATTAATAAACCAAAAGGAACAGTTGATTTAATTGATAAAAAAGCGAAAACATGGAAATGGGTTGAAGAAGTTATAGATTCTGTTATGGAGAAATATAATTATAACTACATTAGAACTCCTATTTTTGAAACTAGTGAACTATTCCATAGAGGAATAGGAGATTCTACTGATATAGTTACTAAAGAGACATATGATTTTAAAGATAGGGGAGATAGACCTATCACTTTAAGACCCGAAGGAACGGCAGGAGTTGTTAGAAGTTATATAGAAAATAAAATGTATGGTACTCATAACTTACCTGTTAAAGTTTATTATAATGGAACTATGTATCGTTATGAAAGACCTGGTAAAGGAAGACTTAGAGAACTTAGTCAATACGGAGTAGAAGTACTAGGTAGTAATGATCCGATGATGGATGCTGAAGTTATCTCTCTTGCATACAATATTAATAAAATGTTAGGACTAACAGATACTGTAGTACATATTAATAGTTTAGGAGATAAAGAATCTCGTGATAAATATAGAAAAGCCCTAAAAGATTATTTTAAACCTCATTTAGATGATTTATGTGATGATTGTAAGGAAAGGTTTGATAAAAATCCTTTAAGAATTATAGATTGTAAAGTAGACTGTGATAAAGACTATTTTAAAGATGCTCCTAATATATTAGATTATCTAAATGAAGAAAGTAAAGAGCACTTTGATAAAGTGTGTGAATATCTTGACTTATTAGAAGTTAAATATGAAATAGACCCTAAGATAGTTAGAGGACTTGACTATTATAATCATACTGTTTTTGAACTAATGACAGAAAATAATAATCTTGCTCTAGGTGGTGGAGGAAGATATGATAACTTAGTTAGTATGCTAGAAGGACCTCTAACACCTTGTGTTGGTTATGCAGTTGGCCTTGATAGATTAGTTGAAGAAATAATAACAAGAGATATAGAAAATATAAAAGATGATATAGATGCTTTCATTATGTATGTTAATGAAGATGAAAAGAAAAATGCTATCTATCTTGCTAATGAACTTAGAATGTCAGGGTTTGTAGTAGAAACAGAGTATACAAAAAGAAGTTTAAAGAGTCAGTTTAAAAGAGCAGATTACTTTAATAGTAAATATCTAATAATACTTAATAGTGATGACTTAAACGAAGGTTTAATTACAATTAAAAATAATAAAACAAAAGAAGAAGAAAAGATTATGATGGAATATGTTATATACTACTTTGATGAGCATATAAGTGATGATAATTTACCTATAGAAGAATGTACTTGTCATAATCATGATGAATAATAAATATAAAGAAGGAGTAAAACATATGAAAAAAATATATTTTAAAGATTTAGAAAATTACTTTGATAAAGAAATAGAACTTAGTGGTTTTGTTGAAAATATTAGAAATATTAAATGGGTTCAATTTTTAGTACTAAGAGACTCTACAGATAAAGTTCAAGTAACTATTGAAAAAAGTGATGAAAGTAATGCTTTGATGGTAGAGCTAGTTAATAATTTAACTGTAGAATCTACTATTAAAGTAACAGGTACCCTAAAGAAAAATGAAAACGTTAGACTAAGAGGAATGGAGTTTATTCCAACTAAAATAGAGGTTACAAGCACAAGTGATGCTGAACTTCCAATTAATATTCATGATAAAGAGGCTCAACTACTTGATCAAAGACTAGATTACCGTTTTTTAGACCTTAGAAATGAATATAATTTTAATATCTTTAAAATTCAAAGCGATATGACAAGGTTTATGAGAGATTTTATGTATTCTAAAGGATTTACCGAAATACACACTCCTAAGTTAATAGGAGCAGCATCTGAAAGTGGTGCCGATGTTTTTGAAGTAAAATATTTTGATAGAAAAGCCTATCTTGCTCAATCTCCTCAATTTTATAAACAAATGGCTATTGCTAGTGGCTATGATAAAGTTTTCGAAGTAGGACCAGTCTTTAGAGCTGAAAATTCTAATACTAGTAGACATACAACAGAATTTACTGGTTTTGATGTAGAATTTGCTCACATTGACTCATATTGTGATGTTATGGACTTTGAAGAAGAGTTATTAACATACACTTTAGAAAAGTTAAATGAAAAATATGGGAAATTAGTTAAAGAGCTATATGATAAAGAGATAGTTGTCCCTAAAGAGAAATTCCCAAGAATAAAACTAGCTGATTTATATGATAAACTTGAAGAAAAATATAATTATAAAGTAGATGAAAGTGAAAAAAATGATTTAACTACTGAAGCAGAACGTTTATCTTATCGTTATGCTATGGATGAGTTTAACTCTGAGTTTATCTTTGTTACAGATTTCCCTAAAGATAAACGAGCTTTCTATCATATGCGTAAAAATGATATACCTGAAGGCTATGACCTTATCTATCGTGGGGTTGAAATAACTACAGGAGCAGAACGTGAACATAGATATGATATATTAGTTAAACAAGCAAGAGAAAAAGGACTTGATAAAGATGTAGAGTTTTACCTAGAATTCTTCAAATATGGTTGCCCTCCACATGGCGGTTTTGGTCTAGGAGTAGATAGACTTACCATGTTAATATTAGGCTTACCTAGTGTTAAAGAATCTATGTTTATCTTTAGAGGACCTAATAGATTAAACCCATAGGTATGTAAATTTACATATCTTTTTTATTTTCAAGTAGCATAAATCTCTTTTTTCTTATATACTCTAAGTAAATAAGGATGGTGCTTATAATGAATATAGAAAACATAAGAAAAGTTGGAATGTTATTTATTGCGCTAATAACATTAGTAATAGTATCTTCTATAATACTAATAACAAATATAAATTTAAAAGCTGACAATAATAAAACTACTTTAGAAAACACTGATAATCTAACAGAAGAAGAAATCACATCTTTAATAAGTCTTATGGACATTTATGATAGTTATATAATTACCTTTGATGGTGATAAAGATATAAACTCTTTAACTGATTTAGAAAAAATAAACTTTATAGATAGATTACCATATAATATAAAAAATACTCTTGAATTAGATTTTGATGAAGGTGTTAGTTTAAATAAAATAGAAGAAATATTAAAAAAATATTTTGGTCCTAAAACTACATTTACACCTGTTAATTCTACTTGTTTTTTAGATGATGGAGATTATTTAATATATGATAGTAAAGAAGAAATATATAAATCTAATAGTGAAGAACATTCACATGGTGCCTATTATCCTTTATCAATAGAAAACTATTATATAGAAGGAAAAAGAATAGTAGAACAAGATCAGTTAATTTATATAATAAATGTAAAAAAAGCCTTCGCTTATTCTAATAGTTCCAAATATTATGGTAGTTACAAAGACTTAGTAAATGATAAAAACATGATTGTAAACTTATATGAAGAATATGGAGATTATGATGAAGATGATATAAACAGTCTAATAGAATCATTTAGTGATAGTCTAACTAGTTATACATATGTCTTTCAAACAAAAGATAGTATAGATAATAGTTATTTAATAGAACTTGTTAAGGAAGAATATAGCAATTCATAATAATAATTATAAGATTATTGTCATCCCCTTAACTTTTACATCTTTATAAAATTTTAATTGTCTTACTAATCTAAATAATGCTTCATCTTTTCCTTTCGCTTCTAACATAATATCTATATCAGTATTAAGAGGTTCTAATAGTTTAAGAAACTTAATAAAAGAATTATAGTTTAAATAAGTACTATGATTTCTTTTTTGTTTAGAGTTTAAAGAAGAAGAAAAATGCATCTTAGGCTTTAGATTAGTATCTTTCCATGTCTTTATAATTCTAGGTAATAGTTTATCAACTCTCTCAGTTTTTAAATGATTACATACATAATGATGATAATCTAAGACCATAGGAATATTTAACTCTTCTGCGATTAATAAAGTATCAGTAACAGTATAAGTCTTATCATCATTTTCTAATATTATTAGCTTCTTTAACTCTAAAGGTAACTTATTAAAATTATTTCTAAATCTATTTAAAGCTTCATCTTTAGTAGGTTTAGAACTACCTATATGTAATACACATTTACCATTTATACCTAATAGTTTAAATATTTCTAAATGAAACTTTAATATCTCTATACTATTAAGAGTAACATTTTCCTTTTCACTAGTTAAAAGACAAAACTCGTCAGGATGTGTATCTATTCTAATATTATACTTATTTATAACTTCCTTTAATCTTTTAAAATCATCCTTAAATACATCTTTATAATTAATATTAACACTTGGATGCGTAATTAAAGGAAACATAGTATGAGTCATTCTATAAAACTTAATCTTATTATCATAATTATATTTTAATAGTTTTTCAAAGTTTTTAAAGTTAATTTTTATTTTCTTTATTAATAAATCTATCCCTTCATTATACTCATATTTAGAGAACTCTTTAAGGGTTAAAGTATGAGAATAAATATCTAAAAGAGTAATAGAATTACCAACATAACCTAGATTTATTTGCATAATCAATCACCTTTATTAGTTTAGAAAAATATTGACTTTTTATACTTTATAATTATAATAGTGATAAGTAATAAGTTTTTAGACGAATAGAAAAATATAATAGAAGGAGAGTCTATTTATGGATAAAGAAAAACTTTCTAAATTAAAAGATTATTATAAAGATAATTTAACTGTCATAGGATTAAATGATTTAGAAGTAGTACCTAGTGCTGTTTCTTTTTTTAAGAAAGATTTGTTAGACTATTTAACTTTATATTTAAAAAATAATGATATAGAGCCTACTGTTATTGATGCTTTTTCACCCATTATTAATAAAACAGAACACATTAATTATTTTCTAAAAAATAATTTAAATGTTGAAGAGATAAAATTAGCTAGAGTTTATAGCATAGAACTATATTTAGAAGAACTTTGCCTAAAACATCATCTACCTAAATCTTTAGGTAAAATAGGTTATTTATCCAAATTGCGTAATCGCATAAGACTTGATGATGATAAAATTAATATTGTATCAGTTATTGAAGAAGCAAAGGAACCAATAATAATATATTCTAGTGGTTATAGTAATTTAAGAAGAGAAATAGCATTTGATGGGATAAATATTCCCAAAGATTGTAGTTATACCTTAAATAAAGTAAAAAGTAAAAAAACATTAAATAATGTTATTACAGGAATAGAGAAGAGTTTTTATGATATTTTATCTATTAATGATAAAAGTAATATTTATGTTTTAAATCAAGTAGTACCAAATACAATAAGTGAAATTAGTAATTTAGTAATATCTTTTAATGAATCTCTTTATAGATTATGTGATAAATATAACTTAGTTTACGTTGATAGAAAAGGTATTGTTAATAATCCTAATGCACTATCTTTAGAATTAATAGATGCTATTTATGAAAATAAATTTGTTAATCCTAAAGTTCAAAGTAAAGAATATAGCGACTTTGGATATAATTTTAAAGGAGCTTTAGGAGTTATGGATAAAACTTTATATAGTTGGCGTAGTGCTCAAAGAGAAGCGATAGAAAAGGGAGGATATGAACAAGAACATATTTTAGAAGTTGCTAAATCTTATAAAAATGAATATGAAGTTTTTGATAAGATTCAAAAAGTTTTAACTAAGAAAAAAAGAAATTATAGTCCAAGAAGAATATAAAATAAATATTTACAAAACATCATTTATTTGGTATATTCTTATTGACGTTTATGCTTAAAACTCAAATTTAATATAACTGCATATTAATTTATGTGGGTTTTCTTCGTTTTCAAAGAACTTTACTAATAAGCAAAGGAGGGATAATATGTCTATTAGTAAAGAAGAAATATTAAAAGAAAAGAAGAAGTTACATGATGTTTTAGAAAGAGTTGATAAAGAGATTAAAGACTCTAGTAATGATTTGTTCTTAAAAGAAGAAGAACTTATTAATTTTAGAAGACTTAATTACGAGGATAAATCATCTTTTGATAGTGCTGAATTTAACCAAGTAATGACTCAAGATGAGTTAGAAGCAAGAAGAGTACTTGCAAAAAGAAAATATTATAAGTCCTTAATTAATATTAAAGATAAACCATATTTCGCCTCATTTCTCTATAAAGATAGTGATGATAATACTTATAATATTTATATGTCTTTAACATATCTAAAAGATGATAACTATGATAATATTTTATATGACTGGCGAAGTCCTATTTGTAGTTTATTTTATGATTATGAAGTAGGACCCTGTAAATATAGAGTAGATGATTATATTCATAAGGGAAGTCTTTTATCTAAAAGGCAATATATAATAGAAAATAGAAATCTTTTAAGCGTCTTTGATAATTCTCTAAATATAGATGATGAATTATTACAAAAAGTAATTGCAACTACTGATAATGAAAAGATGAAAAATATTGTTAATACCATTCAGAGTGAACAAAATAAAATAATACGTAATTTAGATGATCATAATCTAATAGTACAAGGTATAGCAGGAAGTGGTAAAACATCGGTAGCCTTACATCGTATCGCTTTCCTCTTATATAGAATTAATAATTTAAGTTCTAATAATGTTTTAATCTTTTCACCTAATAAAATCTTTTCAGAATATATTTCAAATGTCTTACCAGAGTTAGGAGAAGCGAATACTCTAGAGACTACTTTTAGTGATTACTTAAGTTATTTCTTAAAAGAATATAAAAATATAGAGAGTTTTCCATCATTTATTAGTAAATATTATAAAGGTGATAAAAGCAATGTAGATATTATTAAATATAAACAAAGTAAAGAAATTATTAAAGACTTAGATAACTATATTAATGCATTTATAAATAATTTTAGAGTTACTAATAATATAGAACTAGATAAGATTAATGAAGTAAGTAGGGATGAGTTAAACTACTTACTTAAAGATAAGTATAGTAGATTTCCTTTAGTAGAAAGAATTGATGAAGTCTCTAAATATTTATCATTAAAGTATTATGGTACTCCTGGTAAGAGAAAAGGTCCTATTAGGAAGTTAATTAAAGATAATGTTAATGTTACCTTAAATATTAAAGATATTTATAAAGATTTCTTTAATAGTAGTTATGCTAAATATAAGTTAGAGATTAAAAATACTAAAATAATTAGTTATGATGATGCGCTACTTGTATCTTATTTAAAAGGTAAGTTGTTTGGTTTTCCTTATAATAATTATATTAAGCAAGTAGTTATTGATGAAGCACAAGACTATAATTACTTACAATATGTAATTATTAAAGAGATGTTTAAAAAAGCAGATTTTACAATATTAGGAGATATTAATCAAAATATTAATCCTTATTATAAATATGATACTTTAGAAGAGTTAAAAGAGATATTTACTGATAGTAATTATTTAGAGTTATTAAAGACTTATAGATCTACTAAAGAGATAATAGAATATACTAATAAAATATTAAATTTAGATTATGTTAATGCTATTAAAAAAAGTAATAATAAGAATGTTCTTATTAGAAAACCTAAAAATAGTAAAGAGTCGTTACTTATTGATATAAAAAATCTAACTAATACTTATAAGTCTCTTGCTATCATTACTAAAGAAGATAAAGAAGCAGAAAGTATTTATGGCTTATTAAAAGATGATTTAAAAATTAGTCTACTTTGTGAAGAGTCTAAAACTTTTATTAAAGATTTAGTAGTAGTTCCAAGTTATATTGCCAAAGGTCTAGAGTTCGATAGTGTTATTATAATAGATAATGATGAGACCTTTAAGATGAATAAATACCTTTATTATGTCGCTTGTACGAGAGCAAGAGAGGAGCTTATTATCTATGAGTAAGATATATTTAGATAAAGTAGGTTATCTAAACTATTTAAAGAGTCTTGAAGATATAAAAAAAGAAATAGATGCAAATGCTAAACTAATGAGTTTATATGTAAATGATGATGCATACGGTGATGGCTGGCATGATAACTTTGCATATGAAGAGACTATGAGGAAGGAAGCTGAGTTATTTCAAAGATATAACAAAAAGAAAAGTATGTTAAAAGATATAGTAATAATAGATAAGGAATCTAGGGGAACAGTTAGTCTTAATATGAAAGTAGAGTTATTATTTATAGAAGATGATATAGTTGAAGAATATATTCTAACTGGTGATATTAATAGTAATATAGATGATAATATCATAACCTTAAATAGTCCTCTAGGTTCTGCAATTTATGGTAAAAAAGTAGGAGATAAAGTAAGTTATAAGGTAAGAGATAATACTTATAATGTAGAGATATTAGGTATAGTTGCTAATGATTAGTGGGAAATATTTATAGTTGCATATTTTTAAATTATTGTATAGTATAAGTAAGTGAGAGATAATCTCATAAAAAAGGACACTCTACTTGAGTGCTTGCCTTTATTTGTTAGGTTACAGCACTATCTTAAAACGGATGGTGCTATTTTTATATAATAGGAAAGTTATACTTAAAAATCGAAAAAATGTATTGTCAAACATATTATCAAGATGTGCTGTATGTTTTAAACCATTTGGTAATGTTTTAACAGATAATATTATAGATTTATGGGAAAATAGTGAAGAACTAAAAGAATTTCGTAGTAAAGAATATTTAAATGATACTTGTAAAAAATGTGATATTTTAGATAAATGTGGTGGCGGTTGTGCTATAAGTTGTGGTACTGCCAAATTAGAAACGGACCAATTAGTTAAAAAATTAAAATTATAAGGATACTTTATACAGGTATCTTTTTATTTATTTCATAACAAAATACCTAACTTTTTTAAAAGCTAGGTATTGAATGACTTAGAGCTTCTAAAGTTTTCTAAGCACTATTCATTATATATTATACTCATTAAGTTTTATTTTATGTATTTGGGTAACCCATAATTTTCAGTATATCATTAATAGATATAGATGATAATTTACTATCTAAAATTTTAATTTCATTATTAATCCTTTTTATCATTTCGTTATATAAACCTTTTGTTAAAATTAATTTTAATGCTTTAATCATCATATAAAGATTTGTTGTATTATCTTTAAGATTATAATTTTTATCTATTAGTTTAAAGCCTAAAGTGTATTTATCTCTAAAACAGAAAAGGCGGTCAGAATGAGCTGCAATATTTCTAATGCTAGTAAGATTTTTTAAAATCTGTTTTAATAATTTGTCAGATATTTTAAAATATTTAGCAATTTTCTGCCTATCTTTTTGTTTTAGTAATCCATAATATCTACTAGTAACACCAAAAGTTAAAATCTTCATTAATACAAATGGTGGAATATAACCGTATTTATCTTTATAGTGGGTAATTGCAGAATGGATATTATAATTATGATTAATTTCTTCATTTATTTTATTTATTAGTTTTTCTTTAGTTTCTATTTGGGCATTGTCATCCAAATTATCTATAGTTAGATAATTTATTAATCCATAGTTTTTAGAAATCTGGTTTGCCATTAAAGATTTAATAATTGTTTCAATTTCTAGTGTGTATTTT
>CAZJKS010000009.1:0-22111 GCA_964546695.1 uncultured Muribaculaceae bacterium
TATAAGTATATCATTTCAAATAAAAAATAGCAATCAAATTGCTATATCTCTAAAAAAATTTACACTACTAATTAGATGTATAATAATCACTAGGATTATTCCAACACTCACTCCATTTAGTTAATTCATCACTATCAGTAATACTACCAATCATTGTAAATATTAAATTAATAATTGTAATAAAAAGAAAAATTAAAACAGCATAAATAAGTCTTCTAACCATTCTCTTTAATAATTTTTTATTTTCTTTATCATCACTAACAATAACTGCCCTACCTAAATCAAATGTACATAAGACTATTAATATTATTGGTATAGCTATCTGAATGATTGGAAAGACTCCTTCTTTAATTATCATAACTAAAAAATCAAAGCCATAACAATTACTATTTATATTACTAACTACATAATCTAATATCATAAATAATCAACTCCATAGAGAAAAAAACAGCAACTAAATTGCCATTATTTATCACTAAAATTATATATCAGCAGGATTATTCCAACAATTACTCCATTCTGTCATCGCTTCACTACCAGTAATCTGCCCTAACATAGAGAATATAAGATTAACTAGCGTTACAATAAAGAATACAAGTATTGCATATATACATCTTTTAATTAATTTAGATTGTGCTTCCTTAACAACTTTATCATCGCCTGATAAAACTGCTTTACCTAAATCTAAAGTACCTAAAACAATCAATATAATAGGAATACCAATCTGTAAAACAGGAAACAATCCATTCTTAATAATTCTAATCAAAAAATCAAATCCACGACAAGCTGAATCAGGGTTAGTATCAAGTGCATCTAATATTTGAAACATATTCATTAACATCATATTCATAAACATTCTCCTTTACTACAATAATAATATCTAAAATAAATGATTTTGTCAATTACTATCGCTTAAATAAACCGAATATTTTACCACTACTTTCCTTTTCTTTTTTTGCATTAATAACACCAAGTTTAGATAAAAAATCACTAAGTACAGGACTTTTAACCCTATCATTTAAAGGTGGTAAATTATAAAAGACCTTTGTCTTTCCTTCATATTCAAAATCCATAATATCACTATTAGAAAGTAAACTCATATTTAAAACAATCTTTCTTCCTTTTAACTCTTCAAATACTCGTCTATTTCTTCTCATTAATTTATTTAATCTAATACTAGAAGGTTCTATTAAATATAAAACATCATTACAAGCCCCTTCATTACTAGAATCATTCAAATCTATTAATATAACAGAAACATCTTTATGCTTAACTATCTCTGTCATTAAATGTTCATCATCAACAGATAACATATTATTACTATTAAAGTAAAGGAAATCATGTCTATTAACCTCAATAGCAATAACACTCATTCCATATGATTGTTCTAATTCTTTTTTCAACATATAAATAAGTGTCGTACTACCTGCATGATCAGTAACATTTTTTATCCCAATAATCCTTGATCCTGCTGTAACTTTATCATTAATAGTACTTGATAAATCATTAAGTTGTTGAATATGGGCTACATCTTTATAAGTATTAGGATGTTCTAGAAAATATTTAATACCATCTATAGTAGTTGTAAAATTATATATCCCCATCGAAATTATCTTAGATAAATAAGAACTAGATTGGGACACTTCATTATTAGGAAGTAAAAGAATGATTTTATCAGCATCAAGACCAATAGAAATTTTCTGAATATTAGTAATATCCTCATAGTCTTTAATCGCTGTAACATCTAAAATCATTCTCGCATAAAAGAAGTTCTTGAACATTTCAACTATTTCATCAGCTGTATGAACACCATCTACACTTTTGATAACATCAATATCTAGAGTAGAAAGCATCGCTTTCGCTTCATTAGCAATAATTACGTTCATTATATCACTTCCCTCTATTCATAAAATGTTCTAGTTTCACCTACTATTTGTAAAAAGGTTCCAAGACCAATTATATTATTAACTACAGGAATATCTATATTAACAAATGTAACTATTGAATAATATGTACCATTCCTATCCTCATCCCCATCACTAATACTAACATCATGGGCGATATAACACCAACCATTATAACCAGGACAAACAGCATCAGAATTACTATTTTGAAAACTAATCATCTGTTCATTACTAACGGCATAAGCCATTCTATCAATATATTCATTAATTTTTTCAATACCTTCTTCATTATAAGGACCTTCATATTGTTCAATTATATTAACAATTTGATTTTTAACACGGAATGCTCTAGCATAATTAACAGAATAAGCCATGTATCCATTAATCAAAACAACAAATATTAATATAATCTGTATAATATAAACTTGTCCTATTGCATCCCGCATTATAAATCACATCCTTATTTAAAATATAACAAATCTCTTAACTTACTGATTTTACAGTATTTGTTTGAGACGTAACATTATCATTCCATGCATTTTGAATAGCAGGTTGAATAACATTAGGCCAGAATATTGCAAAGAAAGCAGCAATAACACCGATTAAGACGATTGTAACAACAGTCATGTTTAACTCTCCAGTCGCTTCCTTCATTAAAACATCTCTCCTTTCATATCTTACAAAAACAATTATAACAAAAAATTGAGAATTTGTAACTACTTTATCAAAATTTTAACAAACAAGTGTAAACAGCAATTACACTGTAATACCTACATCACCTAAACTAACAAGTAAAGAGGCAAGAATAACAATCATAACACTAACACCAGTAACAACAAGCATTATCATTGTCATATTACCCATATGATCTAATCTTTCTTTATATTTAGTATCACGAGCCTTAGCCTGTAAATTAGATACAGTTCTTGAAAACATCAAAAGTCGCTCTTGCTTTTTCTCCTGACCACCAAGACCCAAACGATAAAGAAGTCTCATCATTCTCATAGAATCTCTAACAGGATAAGTATTAGCAAAATCCATATAAGGAGTAATACTAGAGTCCCCAGAATTAATTTTTTCAATCATTTCCCTAAGACCAGGTTTAAAGATATCAGGAGCATCATTAATACTCTTACCAATCGCTACAGGTACAGTATAATGTTGTATTAATATCTCTAAACTCTTTAAATAGTATGGCAACATTACATCAATTTGATGCAAATGTTTATTATAATATTGTTTTAATTGTGTATAAGGCATTTTAAATATGAAAAAGGCCACAATAATAGCAAGTAAAACATTTATAAAACTAATATTATTAATAAATAAAAACATAAAAGCAAAGAAAACACCTAAAGCCCAATATATTCTTTTTTGAAATAATTGATTAGGATTAGCACTATCACCATATTTAGCATAAACAAGAAAATCATAATCATCTTCTCTTAATATTTCAAAGTATTTTTTATTATCCTGAATAAATTGATCCTTATCAATTATATTATTATAAACTAAAACAAATAAAATAATTGCCGCTACTAATAAAATTTCCATACTATTCTACCCCCACATTCTCATTATAATATTTTTCCCCTTTTAATAGGAAATAACAGTTAAAGATAATTATACCATGTAATATTATTATTACATATATTTGATCTAATAATTCAATATAGGAATCTGTTCCTAACATATATTGTATCAACATAACTAAAAGAAATAACATAACTCCATATTGCAAAAATTTCTTATGGAAATTAGCTCTATCCATTCTATCACGATAAACACTCTCAACAAGAGTATCGATATCAAGCTGCATATTTTCTAAACTCTCTCCTGTATCCTGTGCTCCCTCTTTAGTTATTTGCAAGAATAACTGATGCATATTCTTAACAATATAGTAAGGATATTTATCACTAAAATACTTTAAAGCCCCATCAATAGAACCTTCTTCATAAGCCATCTCTATCATATGATTAACATCACTAAGAACAGGATCTTCTAAAATACCAGAATCTCTAACTCCTTCAACTGATTTAACAAAACTTTGGGTTGTTGCAAATTCCATAATTGTATTAGTTGTATAAACCTGTATTTGTTCAAAAATAAATTCACTATACACTCTTTTACATCTTAAGAAAGACAAATACGGTACAAAACATATAGCAATAAAAACATAAATGATTGTAATTATTAAATTATAAAAGTATAAATAAGTAACGACAGCAGCAAAGCCACCTAATATAAGAACTTGTACTAAATACTGCCTAGCCGTATATTCTTGTCCCAACTCTTTAGTTTTTTCCCTAACAACTTTATAAGAATATGGAGCAAATTTATCATAGATCGCTTGGACCTGATCCGTAATATATTTAGCAACATTAGATCCTTTATAATTTCTATATAAAAGAACAACAAATGCAATTGCAAATAACAAAAATAATACCATAAATTTTCCTCCCTTCTTAAACTATCTCAGTAGAGGTATCAATATTAGAATTTACTGGTTGTGATTGCACTGACTGTACTTGTTGCACTGGTTGTGTATACTGATTATTACTAACAAAAGTATTTTGAGAAACATTAGGAATAATAGTATTTAAACTAGGTGAAGAGATATCTTTAACACTAGTAGGAGCATCGTTAGAAGATATTACTTCTTCTACTTTATCATCAATATTACTCATTGAATCTCCCTTAGTAAAAAGATTATCTATAAATATATTTTGATTTTCAAGATATTCTTTTAAATGCTCTGAAGGCATATTTTGTACAGGTGATTTTCCAAAAGTTTTTTGATAAAGTACTCTTGATTGTGGTTTATTATTATCATCCACATAAAACTCAACAACTTCATCAACTTCCCTATGAAACTTACCATACTCCTTACTATAATATGCTTTAATATGTACTCCTAATTGAATATAACGATATATAGTATTAAGAAATTGATCAACATCTATATCAGTCTCTAAAAGCGAATACAAACGATATGGAATAGCACTAGCTTTATCAGCATGAATAGTAGACAAGATATTGTGCCCAGAAGAAATAGAATTACGAACTGCCGTAACCGCTTCAGCACTACGTACTTCTGATAATAATATCCATTTAGGATTTTGCCTCATACAAGTAACCAAAACCTCTGAGTAACTAGCGACATTATTAGTCTTCATAGCCACAATATCCCTGTGAGGAAATATTTTATCTAAGTGTAACTCCAAAGTATCCTCAATAGTAATAATTTTTTCATTTTCTTTAGTATGACTAGCCAAATATTTAACAAACTCAGTTTTACCAGAACCAGTCTCACCACTAACAATAATATTACAATGACCTTCAACACATTTCATTAAAATATCATGAATATTAGCAGTAAAATAATCTTCACTAATTAACTTTTCTTTATTAAGTCTAATTTTAGCAGGTGTCTTACGAATAACAGTAGCGATACCATTTGTAGCAATAGACTCATGAACAAAGTTTAAACGTAACTCCGTAGACTCAGCATCCAAAAATGGCTTAGCATTATTAAAAGTCGTACCCATAACATTAGAACATTGAAAGGCTAACTTCTCAACAAAAGCATCGTTAAGCCCCTCAATTTCTACTCTTTTAGAACCATAAGTTAACGATCTAACCCAAATCTGTCCATGATTACAATAAGAAATATCTGTAATATCATCATCATCAATTAAAGGCTTAAATAACCCAAAATCAAGCTTATCAAATATGGCATCATTCATTATTCATCACCCTTTCTATTATTGTGTATAAGATAAATCTTCTTCAGTCATAGCAGTAACATTATTAATAAAGTTACGTAAATCTTCACTAGATAACTCTACATCACCAGGATCATCCTCTAAAGACTCAGCCGTTGGTACAGGAATTATCTCAGACTCATAAGCTCTTAAGTACTCAGCTTTACGTAATAAAATATGATATTCTTCAGGCACTGCAAAGATAATCTGTGCAGGTGTTCCCTTCTCATCTAAATTAGCAAAAACATTATTACCAGAACTATCATAAACAGCCAATACTTTAACATTAGAAAGTAATTTTCCAATCATAATTCTATCTTCAGAAACAGTACCATCTTCGTTTGTATCTGAATTTTGTACTTTTAAATAAATATCTATATAATTACCAGGGTAAATAGAGTTACTATATGTACTAGCCATATCAACATCTAAATTATATAAAACATAACCACTAGGATAATCTAAGATAATACTATCAGGTAATTGATCACGTGATACAACTGATCTAGTATAAAATAGACTACCTTCTGGAATAACACTATCTGCATTAGAATACATATCAATAACATCAGCAGAATTTGTAATGATATTATCATCAACCATTGAACTTGAAATCTCCCTTGTCCCAACCATATCCTCAGTTATTTGGGTACTAGGATTAATCTCTTCAAGAGCATATGGAACAGTAACAGGTGTAATTGCCTGATTAACTCTAATATTATATCCTACATATAATACGATAATAGCAGCAATAACACCCACAACTGTAACAGTATTTTTATTAGTTAAAAACTTCTTTATTCCAATAACCAAATTATTCATCTACATCCTCCTTATCCTTTAACTATCAACTTCGCTATAATCTAACTCACCTGATCTAATCATTTTAGTAACATATTCATTCTCATAATAGTTAGATTCCAAGATTATATCAACACTATTAGAAAGACCTAAAGATTCTCCATCTATACCTGAAGCAGTCTCAGATGTAACTAAAATACTTACTTTAGGTGGTGTTTCATTAATATCATAAATACCAATATCATAAGTACGATTATTAGATACATTTTCTGCAAAACGTCTTAAGAAACTCTCAACAAACTTTTCTTTATCAATTCTAAGTAAACCGCTTAAGCGGTAATAACCAACATCTACTGCATCAGTCATTGCCGCTTCAGCTGTCTCTCTAAGTAAGAAATAATCTAACTCATTACCAGTTTGATAACTACTAACTATATTTATAATACCAAAAGTAATAATTGCAATAAAGATAATTCCAACTACAACCATCGCATTTCTCAAGATTAATCAGCCCCTTTCAATACAGTACTTTCTGCTATATATTCATTATAACAAGCTGTTGAAGTATCTATAGTATTATTACATGTACCATTATCTTCATTGTTACATCCAATCAAGCCACTCCTCAACAATTCACTACTATCAAGAACTTTATGTAATAAGTAACTACGATATACAGTAACACCTGCTGTTTTACTAGCACCAGCTGTTAATACTTCATTACTACTATCAGTAGTAGGCTGAGCATAACTATCATATTGATCATTATAATCTCTAATTTTTTCCATAGTTTCAGGAGTAAGAACAATATGATAATCTAAATATTCATCAGAATAAACATCGCTTCCTAATTCTTGAATTTGATTAATTAAAGTTACTGGCTGAATAATATAATCAGGATTTTCTAAATTAGTCGCACCACAAGTCCAATTGAAACCAATCTGTCTTGTTGTATCAGCCATCTGTGTAACCGTATTATTTCTAAGACTTTCAACCTCATAAATTAAATTAGATGCTTGAATATCCTTATCTTCACTACTAGTTTGAGTAGTAGAATTAGGGAACAAATTATCAAGTGATATAGATCTATACTGATAATCATCAACTATAGTATCATCATCACCACTATCAGAATCACAGTATGGATAATTAGGATCACTTTCATCACAATCTGCAGGAGGATCATCACAAGTAGGCCATTCAGGATCAGTTGGTGTACAACTTGTATCAGGTTCACCTACAGCATAGAAACATTCAATATCGAAATCCCAACCAAAGTAACCATAGTTTTCAATGTAACCTTTAATGTTCATCTCAATAGTAGCTTCTATTTCACTCTTTTGAGAATCAGTTAAAGCACTAGAATCTCCATTTTGATTAACTTTCCAATCATACCATGCCGTATTAATAGGAACTGAATCTAATTTAGTACAATATGAATTACCAGCATATGTATAGAAATCTTCAAGATCTGAATCCATTGTATGAACAGTTTGTCCTGTCTTGTTATTAATCCATACACCTGGGAATGTAATTATATTATGATAATGCCATGGATCATCCTCACCATCTTCACATAGACCATCAGTTAAAATAACCATATCAATAAAGTCTCCTGTAACTGTAGTACCATTTAATTTTTGTGAAGAAGAGAATGTTTCCTCATCATCAGTACTATCTCCATCATTATCTATATTATCAACAACAATTGTATAATCAGTAGTCTCGTTAGTACAAGTAGCAGCTTTAGCTTCACAAGCAGCTTTACCACTTTCCCATTCAGCTAACTCTTCTTGATATTGTTGTTCAGCAAGATATTCTGTTAACACTGTATCTGAACTACAATTATTTATCCAACTACATGTATCATCACAACTATCAGAATAACCATTTCTTTTAAATCTTATTAAGAATCCATCTGAATTAGCTTTATATTGTTTTTCACCATAACTATCAGAATAGGTTCCATTAAGTTCACTAATAGTTTGACGAGTTGCAGACAAGCTTCTAAAGTAAAAGTAACCTATACTACTTGGACAAGTACCAGATGAAACCCATTTAGTACCACTATAGTAACCACCTGGATATTTTTGTTTTTGATTGTATAAAGCCTCAGCATCACTTGAAGTAAGACTTGACGTCTCAGCAATACAGCCATTAGCAAGTTGTACTGCAAGCTCTGCCCCATCAGTTCTAATTGAATTTAAAGTTAGAATATAACCACTAAATGAATCAAATATTTTTTGAGTTTGAACTACTTCTTCCTCATCATCATCACTTTCGTAAACTTCTGTATAACAAGTATCAATACAGCTTTGAGTATATTCTCCACCATCACATTCTAATACACACTCATCAAAATCCTCACTCGGACCACCTTTTTCACTTTCATAACCATTACTAGTAACACAATAAGCAGTAGGAACACAAACAGCAGGTTTACTAGGTTTTGGAGCCGTATAAACGCTATCACATTCTACTGTAGATTTTATTTCAATTAAATATTGGAAACATAAACCAGCTTGAGTTGCAACAGGATCACTAAAGTTAACTTCAATCTGTTCAACACAAGTTGTAGTACAGTTATTAGAAGTCTCTGTTTCCTTATGACTATACTTATACACTGTATCATAATTACTTGTACTAAAAGCATCACACACAAGTGTATCTGTATTTGTAACATCATCTACATTTGTATAGTCTGGGTCAGCTTCAACAGTACTTCCAGTCTGTTGAATATTATAAAGACTTTCAGCCTCAGTAATCCAACTACTTACATCATTATAAGAATATTGTACTGATACATATTCCGTAAAACAGTATGGTACTGCCGCTTTCATTGTAGAATTATTAGACCACTTATTACGATAATTTACACATAATTCATTGTCATATAATTGATTTATACCTGTACCATCAAGATAAAATGTTATACTACCTATTTCCTTTCCAGATTCACACACACCATCAGATTCTGGAAGGGTAAAGTATATAGTTAATCTCGAATCAGAATAATCATCTGGAACTGTAATAGTAAAAGTACCACTACTATCCACTTGTTGTTGTGTCGCACTACTATCATAACTAAGAGTATAAGTAAGACTCGATGCCACACCACTAAAAGTAACATCATTACCAGAAATTGTATAACTAATATTGTTAATATATGTATCTGATGTATAACCTGTATCACATTCATTATTAGCAGCTGTTACACCTAAAGTACTAGCCATAGTACCTAGTAATGAAGAAATACCAATAGCAACTACTAATAATACAATTTTAAACTTCTTCTTCATTATCGCTTTCATTTTCTTCCATCCTTTCTTTTATTTTTTCATAATTTTCATTAGTCTTTACTTTTGCATAAACCTTCTCCTCACCTTCCCTTAACTTTCTAGCATCCACTCTAAATGAATAACTAGTATCTGCACCATAAAACCTCGTGCAAGTAAACAACGTCAACATCAAATCATCAGAATCAACATCAACATCTATATCATACATGCTTTCTCTTTTGGCTTGTTTTATATACCTTTTTTGTTCACTTTCAGTATATGTATCCTTAAAAGAAGCAGTCTGATCATCTTCTAATAATGCTACAGCATAAACTCTATAAAGACTAGTATCTCCATTACTATCAGTAAATTCTATAAATTGATTTTCCTCTATAAAATCAAGGTAGATATATGACATCAACTGTTCAAATCGTGTCATAGTATCATCACCAACTATAGGATTGGAAGATACATTTCTAATATTATGAGAAATATAAGCAGGACGGTTACCTGTACCATCAACAATTGAATTTGTCCAAGCAAAATCATAATCGCCTTTTAATATATCAGTTTCATCAGTCTTTTGGATTAAAGCCATATCTATATTAGTTCCTTCAACTCTAATCCAACCTACAACATCATCCCCATACTGTTTAGCATCTTCTATTTTATCTGTCTCATCCATTAAAGCAAATGAACTTAACTTATAATTAGATTTATAATACATAAAAACCAAAGCAATTGCAACAATGATAATCAATATTATTAAAATTATCAAAATTCTTTTTTTCATAATACTTCCCCCATCATTAATCGCTTATTTTATAAGGATTTGATAAACTACCATCTCCACCAGTAATATAAACACCTTCATTTAAATATGCTTTAAGTTTTACTCCAGAAGATGTACTATCACTAACTGTATTATAAGCAATTGTACTACGTGGATACATCATTGTTTTAATTCCATCTTCTTTTGATGAATCAATCAACCAATACCCACCATCACTACTATTATTACCTTTAGCAGAGAAAATGTCAAATGTTGAAGGTATTGAAACAATATTATTATAGGTTTTTATATTCTTCTCACCCTCATATGTTACTCTACCATCATATATTGGAACTTCAATAGCTGTCCTAACAAATAAATCTGTTGATACATATCTAGTCATTTCATTAACAACTTTGTATCCAATAGTACCCTCTTTATTAGGATTATATACTTTATTACCACTATTAGTATAACCAATTTTTACTTCCTCACCATCATTAGTAAGAACACCCGTCATAATTATTTCTGTAGTATTATCATCAGTAATACCAGCAATTCTCCATGTATAACCAGAGTAAGTTATATATTCTCCAACCTGTCTTTCATTAATCTTAGAACTTCTACGACCACTACTATTCTCAACTAATATATATGGATCATCTGAAGTTCCATCTCCATCAATAATTTTAGCACTCTTCTTTAAAGTTATTGCAGGTTTAACATTAAATAAATACTCCTGATTCATAGGTTCTGTCTTTAATGGATAATCATAAACACTAGTAACAGTCCAAGGATTATTAGAAGAATCTAAATTCGCATACCAAGTAACACCTTCATAATCTAAGAAACTTACATCGTTTTCTAAAGTGTTGTTATAATCTTGAATTGATAAAATACCTACATTTCTTTCCTCACTAGTACTAGTACATTCTGTTTCTAAATATTGAGAAGAACTAAGTACATCATCACACCATTCAGAAGACTTTATTAATTTTTTATATTTATTTTCCAAAAGATTATAAAAATAATCATTTAACCAACTATCTAAACTACTACCCTCAAATGATCCAGAATTTGTATAATCAACATTAGCTAAAGGCTCATCACTAACTATTACAACTGTATCATCACTATTAACTTTAACAATCCTAAATAACATATTATTAAAACTAACATAATTATTTTCAACTTCGCCTTTATAATATCCATTAGTATCAACAGTTGCAGTTTTTACAACACTAGATAATCTCTCCTCTACCGTAACTGTTCTAGTAACACTACCAACATTATTTAAACTATCAGTAGCAGTATATGTTATCTCATAAGTACCAACAGTACTAGTATCAACTTCCCCACTTATAGTAACACTATCTACATCTAAAGTACCATCAAAATCATCAACAACACTACTAACACCAGGATCAGTAAACTCTTCACCCCTACTAACAGTCATTTCCACATCACCATTTAAAGTAATAACTGGCCCTTCATGATCTGTATCAGATTCATATTTACCACATTTTAAATATGTATAATATTGATATTCCCCATCTTGCATAACTGCTTTAACATTAGACTCATTAATATCACACAATTTAGTAGAATATGGAATATACAAATCATCAAGATAATCATCTTTTATTAAAGTACTAAGACTAACAGATAAAACACGTCCTTCTTGACTAGGTAAATAATTCTTATTAATTTGATAATATCTCTCTCCTGCTGCAGCAAGTAATTCTTCATTTTCTCTAAATACTTTATTAGGATAATAATAAGCAAAAAAGAATATTAAAAATGCTATAACTACAACCAAAACAATAATAATTATTCTCACTATTTTCTTCTTATCAAACTTCATTTTCTTACTAACTTTCCTCACAAATAACACCCTTTCTATATTAAATTATAAATATATTCTTCATCTCTAAAAGTAAAAATTAATTTTACATTTGAAGAAATATTAATATCATCAGGAATCTTAAAATATGCATAATTACCATAACTATTTGATACTAAACTATTTGTCAATATTTCTACGTTCTCACCACTAGTATTCTCATATTCTATTTTAGCATATATACTAGAAAAGTCAACAAAACTTTTACCCGTAAATCCATCACTAGTAAAACTAAGTTCTAGTATTTGTCCACTAGAAACACTAAGATCTAACTCCCTCGTTCCACAAATATTATCACTACAACTATAAGTACCATAAGTAGTAGATGTAGTTAATCTAGCACTAGTTATCGTTATATTATCCCCTGTAGGAAATTCTAACGTCTCATTAAGACTAACTTCATCTACAACTTCTACCTCACTAACATCATTAACACTTAATTTAACTTTTTTTAATAAGAAACCATCACTAAAATCAGAATAATATAAAACATATTTATTTAAATTCAAATCAGATGATACTTTATATACTAAAATAAAGGTAGTAGACTCACCATTACTTAACTCTTTACCACTATAAGCACTACCTAAGTCAGTAAAATTATCATATAGTTTAGTAACATAATGAAACTCTTCACTTTTATTTAAAATTCTAAATCTATCCAAATTAATAGTTCTTTTTGAAGAATTATTAGTAACTGTTACATTAATAATTAAATAATAACTATTACTTATAATATCACCACGACTATCTTTATTAGTCAAATAACTACTATTAACAGTAATATCATAATAGTTGGCACTAAAAGTATTTCCTTCCCTATAAGTCTTATGTAAAATACCAAAATAATAATATGTATAACCAGTCAAAGAAACAAAAAGAATAATGATAATAATATTACAAATAAGAAGATGCTCAAAGTAGACATATCTAACATTTCTAAAGAATCGTTTTACATTTCTTGTAATTTTATCTTTATCAAACTCTACATTTACTTCAAATTCTTCTCTATCTTCTTCTTTTATATCTAAGTATTCTTCATCATGTTTAAAATCAAATTTTTTTAAATCTATTCCTAAAAATCTAATTCCAAAAATTATAAAAATAGCATACTGAACTATATATACAATAGTAAGTAAATCTCTTCCTGCCATAATCGGTTGTAGAGTAGAAAGTTCTGTATATCCTGTAAAATAACTTCTAATAAATAATAAAATCCCAAACATGAAAATATATTCACCTATAGGTATTAAATATACTTTCCAAGGTTTCTTCTTATATCTTAAAAGTATAATTAATATTATACTAATAATAACAACAAAACATATCGCTATTAAAAAAAGTGGATTAATATAATCACTTATAGGCTCATAATAAGAGCTATAACTTTCAGTATTTAAAAAATCAGCTACAAAAGTTCTTAAAGATGTTACTTTATAAAATATATATGCACATAGTAATATTAATATAAGATGCATTCTTTGAAAGTATTGTATTAAAAGAGCATATGGTTTTCTAAGAATCATAAGCTACACCCCTTTGCTATTATAAGTATAAACTATATTTTAAATTTTGAAAAGAAAAAATATTAGAAAAAGACCTTGACTTTTACTGTCAAGGTTCTAATACTTCTACTTATTCTTTTTAGCATCAGCTTTTTTTCTCTCTTCTGTATTTAAAATACGTTTTCTAAGTCTAATAAAGTTAGGAGTAACTTCAACAAGTTCATCCGAATTAATATAATCAAGAGCATATTCTAATGTAATAGGACGAGGCCTTTTTAAAACAACAGTATGATCACTACCAGCAGCACGCATATTAGTTAGTTGTTTTCCTTTAACAACATTAACTGCTAAATCATTATCACGATTACATTCACCAATTATCATACCTTCATACACCTCTGTACCAGGCTCAATAAACATAGTTCCTCTATCTTCAAGATTACCAATAGAATATGCCGTAGAATTACCATTCTCTACTGATACAAGTACACCTAATTTACGTTCTCCTATATTAACATTTTCATATGGTTTATATTCACTAAAACTATGATTCATAATTCCATATCCTTTAGTCATAGTCATAAAATCTGTCGAAAAACCAATAAGTCCCCTTGATGGAATACTATAGTTAAGTCTAACTTGATTTTCAAAATTAGTCATATTTTCCATAACACCACCACGAGTCCCTAAATGTTCTATAACACTACCAACAACATCCTCAGGCACTTCTATTTGTAACTCTTCCCAAGGTTCACACAAAATACCATCTATTTCTTTAATAATTACTTTAGGTTTAGATACTTCAAGTTCAAATCCTTCTCTTCTCATATTTTCTATTAATATACCAAGATGTAACTCCCCACGACCTGAAACAAGAAAACTATCATTACTAGCACTCTCTACTCTTAAAGACACATCCTTTTGCGTCTCACGAATTAATCTCTCTTCTATTTTCCTTGCTGTAAGCAACTTTCCATCACGACCAACAAAAGGACTAGAATTAGTACCAAAAGTCATTTGTAAAGTAGGTTCATCTATATGAAGAATAGGAAGAGGTAAATTATCTCCAATATTACATATACTCTCCCCTACAGAAATATCAGCAAGACCTGCAATTGCAATAATATCCCCAGCTTCTGCACTATCTATTTCTATTCTATTATAACCATAATAACCAAATAATTTTTGAATCCTAAAATTTTTAACTGTTCCATCAAGTCTAAGACAACTTACCATCTCACCAGTTTTTATAATACCATTATGAACACGACCAATACCAATACGCCCTACAAACTCATTATAATCTAATAATGCTGGTTGAAATTGTAAAGGCTTATCATTATCACCACCAGGTTCTGGTATTTTATCAATTATCAAATCAAGCAGTGGTTCAAAACCTTTCTTTTGTGTACTAATATCATCTGATAAACTACAAGTCTCATTTAAAGCACTAGCATAAATAACAGGAAAATCCAACTGATCTTCATCAGCACCAAGTTCAATAAATAAGTCTAACACTTCATCAACAACAGCTGAACATCTAGCACTAGGTTTATCTACTTTATTGATAACAACGATTGGTTTTACCCCTGCTTCAAAAGCTTTCTTTAAAACAAACCTTGTCTGTGGCATAGCCCCTTCATAAGCATCAACAACAAGAATAACACCATCAACCATATTCATAATTCTCTCAACTTCTCCTCCAAAATCAGCATGACCAGGAGTATCAAGAATATTAATACGATACCCATTATAATCTAAAGCCGTTGTTTTAGCTAGAATAGTTATACCTCTTTCCTTTTCTAAAGTATTAGAATCCATTGAAACATTACTTACATCAAGACTATCTCGAAACATTCCAGAAGTTTTTAAAATACCATCTACTAAAGTAGTTTTACCATGATCAACATGAGCAATAATTGCTACATTTCTCTTTTTCATACTTATCACACTCCAAAACACGTTCTAAATTATAACACAAATCACAAAAAAATACTAGTGTATTTTTAGTATGTTTTTTAGTATTTATTTATATAACATAGATATTTATTAATAATAAAAAAGAAACAAGTAAAATTCTTATTTTAATTATAGACACTGTTTCTTTTCTTAACTTATTATTATTTTAAAACAAAAGGATTAGCTTCACTACCACTACCAGACTTAATCATTACATTACTATTTAACATAATAGTTGGTCTAACTTTTTTATAACTAGCTGCATTACTTTCTTTTATATATCCACTACTTCTAACATAAAAAGCCTCATAACTATTAAGAGAATAACCTGTTATTAACCACCAATCTGTATTACTTAATTTTAAATAATTATAATTTTGACAACTTCTATCAGTAGTTGCTAAACAATTCTCATCAAGAGATGCATTCATATAATCACTTACTGTCAACAACCCAATCATTTGATTTTCATATACATCTGAACACTCCAAAGAATTATCTTTCGCTGTATCTGTTTCACTTCGTTTTCCAATACATAAACTAAAGCTTGTTAATTTTTCTTTATCATTGCTAGATAATATACTAATATCTAATCGATTATTATACAAATCATCTAAATATTCATAAATTCTACTAATTCTATAATCATTAAAACCACTATTAAAGTTTACATCTGAATTATATCTATCATCAAAATAAGTAGATAAAGTAGAATCCATTGTATCTAATATTAATAATATCTTATTATCAGAAGTTACTTTTACAATTCTATAAGTAGCATTATCTAACTGAACATAATTATTAACATCATCACCACGATAAACACTCTCACCATTCATCTCATATAAACCATTAGAAGAAGTTACATATCCCTGTTCTAAAACAGCTTTATATAATTCTTTAGTAGTATAATTATCTCCACAATCAAGATATGGCGTATAAACAATATTATCTCCTACTTTAGTAACTTCAACTCTTCCACTACAACTTTCTCCTTCTCTTAATTCACTAAGAGGATCCATAAGTTCTGCATTAACTAAAGTTTTAGCACTAACTGTAACTGTCTCTCCTTCTTCTTGAGGTAAAAGACCACTTTGAATCTCATAATATTCTATCGCTGCATTCTCTAATATCTCTTCTATTTCTTCATAAGTTTTATTCCCACTAGTAAATAAAGATACTATTAAAATAATAACTAACACTAATACTAAAGCACCAACTACTATCAACATAACTCTCATTAACTTTTTTTTCATATCTTTATTATTCTTAAAAGAATTAGATGAAGAAGGAGGCGTATTAGTAATTAACTCTTTTCCCTTATTTTCTACATTATTATCATTCATACTAACATCACTCTCTTTCAAGTTAAATAAATTGTATCATTATTTACTAAATATTTCAATTACTAGCTTCTTCTAAAAATCTTAAAGTATCATAACTCATCTTATTAATTACTTTATTTTTTTCTTTTAAATATTCTATTTGATTTTTTAAGCAAAATATAATCGCTTTATCAATATCTTTATAAGCCAAAGATCTCTCTTCTTCAATATTAGGATAATCTTTACTAGGCTCTATTTTATCAGCCAAATACACTATCTTAGCAAGTAAATCCATATTAGGATAACCAGTAGTATGGTATTTAATCGCTAAAATCATATCATCACTAAAATTATATTTTTCCCTAACTACAATAGAAGCGATTACACCATGAATAATATTTTTATTTTCTTCTTTTAATAAATCATAAGACAAGTTATATTTATCAATAAAATTCTTATTATCTTCAAAAGTATATTCTTTACACATATCATGAGTTAAACCACATAACATACATTTTTCTATATCAGCATCATAATGCTTAGCAAGTCTCTTAGCTTCTTCCATCACTCTAAGTGAATGATTATATCTACTTTTACTTAAACAACATTTTACATCTTCTTTTATCTTTTCCAAATCCCACATAATATCACTTCACCATTATTATGACACACTAATCTCTTTTGGTAAAGTAACTATTACTCTAGTACCCTCTCCCTTTACTGAATTATACACAATACTCCCCTCATGCTGTTCAATTATCTCTTTCGATAAACTAACCCCAAGTCCACTACCTCTTTTTTTAGTTGTAAAAAACATCTCACTTACTTTTTCTAAAGTTTCTCTATCCATACCTATACCATTATCTTCAATTATTATTTTCATAATATTATCATCACCTTCTAAATTTATATTAATTATATTTTCTTTTTTACTATCATCTTTCGCTTCCACTGCATTCTTTAAAAGATTAATTAATACTTGTTTTAACCTATTATAATCTGCTTCTATATAAATATCATCTAAAGGAATATTAAAGTTAGCCTTAATTTTATTTTTCTTAAACAAATCCTCTAAATAATCTTTCAAATCTTCTAACAACATAACAATATCCATATCTTCCTTATTAATTTTTATTTTTGTATAATCAAGAAAATCATCCATCAATATTAATGTTCTTGATATTTCATTTTTAACAATAGAAATATACTTTCTTACTTTCTTCTTATCATTAGTATCTATCATATCAAGATACCCTTTACAAACAGCGATAGGATTTTTTATTTCATGAGTTACTTTAAATAAAGAACTTCTTAATTCTTTTTCTTTTTCAATATTATCTAAATCATTATGTAACTCTACTATCGCCTCCCCTTTAGCAAATATAGATATTATGATATTAGTTACAAAGTAAAGAGTTATTATAATAGTAAAAATATAAAATAAATTAGATGAATAACTTCTCTCAGGACTAATAAACCAAAAAACAGAAAGAGATAACATAAAACTTTTAATAATAATAAAATAGTTAACTACATTAATAGGTTTTAATCTTTTCTTTACAAATAGAGAATATACTATTAAATAACTACTATATTCCAGTGCTAAAAATAAAGAATCAATACCTAAAAATAATGTTTCATAAATAATTAGTATTAATGAGATAAAAACTGCTAAAGACATTTTTCTTTTATAATAACAAATAAGTAATGGAATATCAAAAAGAATTATAGGATAATCACCATAACAACAAATTCCAAACCTAAGCACTAAATATAAAGATGAAATAATAGCAATTTCAAAACCTAAATCTTTCTCATCACAAGATAAATTTTTCTTATAAATTGTATATAACAAATATAATGCTAATGGACAAAGTAAAAAAACAACATTTTCAATTATAACTTCAATATACGACATATTTCTCCTTCTTTCTAAAATAAGTATATGTTATACTTCTGTAGAAATTTGTCGAATAATGATGAAAAAATAAAAAAAATAGAGTTCATTTTCTCTATTTTAGCTCATCAATATATTTTTTTAATTGTTTAGATTCAGATCCTAAAATTATCTTTAATTGATTGTTTATCTCAACTATACCTTTAGCACCTAACTTTTGAATAGCTTCTTTATCAACTTTAGAAGTATCTTTCAAAGTAACAATAAATCTAGATAACTTAGATTCTGTACTAATAATATTATCTTTCCCTCCAAGATATTCTACTAGTTTATTTAAATCAATATTAGCATCTTTCTTGTTAGCTTTTAAAACTGCTAATAAAATAACTAACACTACAATAATAATTATTATATATTGTAAATCTAGCAAATTCATCTTCATCACCTATTAATAATTATACTCTATAAGTAAAAAAAATAAAAGTGTAAATTATAAAGAGAAAACTCATAAACTAATAATAGAAGCGATAGGTTATTAACTACACAAAATAAAAATAGTCTCATAACCTATATTAGATAATAGATAAGAGGTGGTGTAAACAGTGAATGATAAAGATACTTGTTGTTTAGGTAAATTATTAAAGGTTATTGATATATTACAAAGAAATGCTGCAGGTAGTGAGTGTTTTGATGAATCTTGTACTAGACCTTATTTAGGAAGTAGTCCTAATATTATTTGTTTTAATACAAGACCAGTTACTTTCTATTCAAGAAACGGTAATATTTTCACTACTACATATACAATAGATGGAACTACTAATACTTCTTCTGTATTTAGAGTAGAATCTGTTGATAATACTTGCGTTAAATGTCGCATATTAAGAGAAAATCCTGATACTACAGATATAACAAGAAGATATTTATCTACTAATGAATTCATAACTATTAATTTAGACTGTATCTGTGTTGTTAGTTGCCTAGATGATATTATTATTGATAATTTATAAAAGGAGGATAATTTATGTGTAATGATAAAAATTGTTTAACATCCATACTTGAGACTATTCTTTGCTTACAAAATGCTAAAGATGACTCTTGCGAAACTCAAGGATGTGATAAACCTTACTTAGGTCCTACTCCTAGTTTAATCTGCTATAACACTAGACCAATAAATTTATATAACTGTACAACAGGAGAATTATGGACTTTCCCATATAATCTTGGAACAGTTAATTCTACATCTTCTATCTTTAGACTTGAAAACTTAGAAGATAATTGTTGTACTTGTAGAGTTTTAGCACCTAACCCTGATACTAGTAGTAGTGAACCTTATGTTTTAACTAATACATACTTTACTATTAATTTAGATTGTATCTCTGCTATTAAATGCTTGCCTGATATTTTTATAAATAGTATTTAAAAAGTCCATCAACTCGATGGTCTTTTTATTTCTAAGGAAGTAATTGTTGATATAGGAATAACTTCATTATCTAATGTTATAATAGCATCTTTTTTCTTTAAAGCTAAATAAGTATTAACAGTTTTATTAGAAAAAGAAATTTCTACAGGAATATTAAAAGCATATCCCCTAGTCTTAAATATCTTATCTATTTTCTCCTCTATTGATAGATTATTATTATAATTATTAGTCTTTATATCATTAGACTCTTTATTATAATAATATTTTTGATTAGTATCTCTAATATTATTACTAACTTTAAAAATTGGTGGTAATTGTTTCATAGTCTCTCCTCCTATTATATTTTATGTATTTTATATAATAAAATGTAATTTTTTTTGATATAATAGTAATGACTTACATGAAAGGGTGTGATATATCTTGCAAAAAAAGAAGAAAATTGACTTAACTATTATTATCCCTGTTATCTTATTTTTTATTATAAGTATTGTTAGTATAAGCAGTGCTATGACATATATATCTTCTGATTATGGTAATTTAGTTTTAAAACAAATTTTATGGTACTTAATAGGTGTAGTTATAATTGTAATTCTTTTTAAACTAAAAAATGATTATTTATATAGAAATGCTTGGTTTTTCTATATTATAGGAAATATTTTATTACTATCATTACTACTATTTGCACCTGAGATAAATAATAGTAAATGTTGGTTTGTAATCCCTTATATTGGTAGCTTTCAACCAAGTGAATTTATGAAAATATTCCTTATGTTAACCCTTGCTATTATGATTTCTAATTTTAGAGAAACAACAGACCATCCAAGTGTTAAAGAAGAATTTATATTTATTTTAAAGACACTAATCATTGTTTTAATACCTAGTGTTTTAACATTTTTAGAACCTGATACTGGAGCAGTTCTAATATATTTTATAATTTATTCTTTTATGATGTTTACATCAGGAATTAGACTTAGATGGTTTATTATATTAGGAAGTGTTCTTCTCGTTATTTTAGGTTTAGTATTAGGATGTTATTTCTTTAATGAAGATTTATTTGTAAGTATTTTTGGAACTAATTTATATTATAGATTTGATAGAATATTAGACTGGCAAAACGGTAGTGGCCTACAACTTGAAAATGCTTTAGCAGCGATAGGTTCAGCTGGAGTATTTGGACATGGATATAACCAAACACCAATATATTTTCCAGAATCAGGTACTGATTTTATCTTTGCTGTTTTTGCTTCTAACTTTGGACTTTTAGGAGCGATTATTTTAATTAGTATTATTATTTTCTTTGATACAAGATTAATTAACTTAGCAACTAAAAAAATAGCCCCAAAAGATAAATTTGTTTTAGCAGGTATAATTGCGATGCTCCTATATCAACAAGTACAAAATATAGGAATGACTATAGGACTATTACCTATTACAGGAATTACACTACCTTTTATTAGTTATGGTGGTAGTAGTTTATTATCTTATTTAATTTTAGTTGGTATAGTTTTAAATATAGGTAATGAAAAAGAAAGAGAATATTATAAATAAAAAGTCAAGTTAGAACACCTGACTTTTTATTTTAA
>CAZJKS010000010.1:0-20514 GCA_964546695.1 uncultured Muribaculaceae bacterium
TTTTCAATCTCCGAACTGGACGCCGTGATGCGGTCGGCAATCATCGAGACATAGCGCGCCGCTCTTTCTGGATCCAGCTTGCCAATGTTGACGCCGATGATGCGCTCGAGTCTGGCCGCGTTGCGCCGCGACATGCGCAATGAGCAAAGAGCATCCAGAAGGTCCAGCCAGGGCCCGTAGGCGGTGGCAAGAAGACTCATGCCATAGTCCTGACTCTCTATCAGCCCTTCAAGTGAGAAGTCTTCCAGGGCCAGATCGGTCACGTTGCCCAGCACGTTGACCGGCTCGTCCACCTCGTTGTCCCAGAACTCCGGAATGTCGAAGGCAACGAAATACCAGGGCGGCAAAAGCCGAATGCCGTTCAAACTTTGCCGGGTGTTCTGGTAGTTCGTTGTGTATCCGGCAAGCCGGCCGGCCTTGGAGTACTTCTGCACGAATCGCGGATGCGTGTAGTAGTCGCAGCGTACTGCCTCTATGCCTACCTTTTCGCGCCCGTACACGCGCATGAAGGCAGTCCCGTATATGGCCGTCTTCCATGCGAGCTCATTCAGATGCTTGTTGATGATGGGCGTTATGACATTTGCAAGTTCTTCCACCATCTTGTTGTCTGAACCATCGGCGGACACGATGCTGATTGCCTCACCGGTATCAAGGCGGGGCGCTAGAGCGTGTGCAATATGCATCTGCAGGGCACAGTGAATTGTTGGATCCATGGCCATGGTGTGCAGGACGGCATAACGCGCACCGCGGTCGAGAGGTAGTACCGGCATGATCCGGCGCCGGTTCTGTTTCTCTGTGGACGCCAGCCCAAGGCATGCGCTTGCGTCTTCGGATGTGGAGTCCGAAGAATTGTAGCTGTAATGTCCCGGTATCGGCCCGGGATGAAGGCCGGGCGAGAAGTAGCTTGCCGCGGATGATGGCAGCCCAACTGAAACGCGTTCGCGCTCGTTGGTCTCCTCCCAGCCTGGCCAGATTTTGAGCAGCGTGGGAGAAGAGGACGGGGCGCCCTGCAAAAGCTGTGGCATGGCAGTGTGAAGAACTGCCAGCTCCTGTCTCGTTTCCCTCGTGCGTCTAGGTCTTGTCGGCATTGTTTCCTGCCTCCTCTTCCTTTGGCCGCGATATCAGCTTGCCGTCTTTCGCTGGCGAGTAGTTGAAGAAGTCACCAAGTTTAGGCGTGTATATGGCAATCGTTCCGGAGTATCCGGAAAGAAGTTTCATGCGCTCGTGGGCACCGAAAACTCCTTGATCTCCTCTGGCTCCCCAAAGGCCGCATCGATGACGCGCAGATAGTCCTCGACGTCCTGCGCCCTGTCCAGCATGGCGAAAATGGTTGAATAGCGACTGCCCGCCGCACTTTCCATGATGCCGTCTTTCATATTTTCCTTGCCTTCCGTTTGGTCGTGGGGTAGGGTTGAACTAACTGGACTTGTCGCTCCCACTGCCGTTTGTGCGCCGCCTAAAGCGGCAGTGCGTAGGACAGTCGGAGGGCACCCCCCATCTTGTTTCGCCGCATATTGTTGTGGCCCGCCAATGTTTCTGATGGTGGAGGAGAGTTGGCGATCAGTTGATGGGTTCACCCCGAGCACCGATGTTACACCGGCAGTCTCAGTAACCAACATCTTGTCATTTATTTCTTCAAATCCATCATAAAGTTCATAACTTGTAACTGTCCAAACCTCATTGGCTTTGGGAGGCGCATATTCCCGGAGCAATGGGGATTTTTTTATGCGCTCTTTGGATTTCATTTTCTTGAATTTGAATTCACGTGAGTTATTTTCCTTAAGTGGTCTTATTTTTTTGGGAGCTTCTTTGCTTAAGACTACTTTGTTTTTGCCGTTATCAAATATTATTTTTCCTCTTGACCTGTATATTGAATTGTTTATGCACGTTGCTATGGTTTCGACCATGCTTTTGAATATGTCATCTATTGACCTTTCAATAATTTTTTCGTCAAATTGACCATTCTTTTTAAGAAACTCAATTATAGCAGTCCTCTTTTCTCGAATATGAGTAAAACCATTTCCATTTTTATAATTGTTCTCCTTTGTGCCTGGCTTGCCTTCATGGAAGCAAATCCAACCTATATCTGGCCGATACATAACGTCCAGCTCAAATAATTTTGAAATCTCTTCCTGCTTGCTTTCCTTGCTGATTTTTTTGCTTTCAATTATATTTCTGTCTCGCTCCAGACTAAGTATCGCAGAATTGGCTTGTTCAATGTTTTCTTTACGCAACTTAAGAATAGTTTTTGCGTTCTCAATCCTTTCTGATTCTTCATGTAGTATGTCTGTATAGCCGATAGCATTGAATAGCGTGCTAAAACGTTCTGCCTCATTGGCAAAAGCCAGTACCTGCTCTTTGAGCTCGTCAATAATGTTTGATTCGATATAGCTAATAGCTATATCTTTGGCGCACGCAAAAGAAGACGCAATAATATCCTCTGGTTCAGACTTGTTATAGGCTTTCTTTACGAATGCTTTGCAAGTCTCTTCCAGTTTTTTACAGAAGAACCCTCGCTCTTCGCCGTTATATCCGCCATTCTTAAGGCGGTCGAATTCTTCTTCAACAGTGTCTTTGGCAGGCTGATTTGTCGGGAGCTCGCTGCCCGAAATGTTCTCCCGTGGGGTAGTCTTCCCGGTCAACTTGTCCAAAGCGTCGCGGATTTCGTCCTGCACCTTCTGGCGCTCGTCCGGATCTGCAATACCTGCTTGCAGTCTTTCCAGACCCAGTCGTACAGCTATTTGGAGCGCTAATTTTTCTTTCAGTGTCAGTTCCATGAGAAAACTCTCCACGGGAGAACGGGGCCAAGGCTACGGAAGGATGTCGCCGTATCCATCATCCGTATCGTTTTCGGCGATGTCGTCCGGGTCATCAGTGTAGAACTCGAAGTCGTAGATGCCCCCTTCGTTGGCGCTGAGCGCCCAATAGAGCTGTTGCGGCGTGAAGGCATTCGCGCAGTAGAACTTGCCGTGATCGCCTTGGTTCTCAAACCAGCGTGCGAAAAGCTCCTTCTGGATGTCGCTCCCGTCGCACTCGCCTTTCTCCGGGAGACTCGTCTTGCTTTCAGCCTCGAGATAGAGATCGAGGACTGGTTTCCGTTCATACTCAAGCTTGAGCGTTTCGCGGGTGTACTTTTCTGAAAAGAAGACAGTGAAATGATAGGTGTACATGGCTTCAAATCCTTGGAAGTTGGGTGATGGGGGTGAACCAGGCGGGGGCGACAATCTGGATCCTCTCTGCTTCTGCGCGCCAATACCTGCGCCTGCCAGTAAGATCCATGTCCGGGAGCAACGCGCTTTCCTGAGCAATGAAAAGATACCAATAGCGCATGGCCATTTGCTGCTCTGGCACTTTGAAATCGATGAGAGTTTTTTTGCCGCGACTACGGCGTATAATATACTCGCCTTCCTCATAATAGTCTTTTAAGAGCACAAAGCCGCGATACCCCTTTGGGCTCATCATCTTGTTTTTCAAGCCCACCGCTTCAATGGCGTCATCAAGTGCCTTCTGCCATGCGGCCGTTTTGTCAAAGTCGGTAACCATTGCAACGTTTGGCATTTTGACCTTGGCAACGTCGCCAAGGCCGATATGCTCATTTCCTTGCGCCGTCAAAGTCCCAAGGATGAGTTTCAAATGCTCCGGGTCTTTCTCCATGAGATCTCGCATGTATTTGATGTTTGCGAAGGCTTGAAGCCCTATGGAGGTAACCTCGGAGGAATTCGGATATATCTTCCCGACATACGGATGAATGAAAGTGTCCGGGAATGCCATTTCTTCCCGACCATAAGCCGAATTTTGTGTCATCTTGGCGAGAGATGCCGGCTTGCCGGTGGCGCGATCCTGAATGAACCGTTTGGCCGCGGTGACAAACGTCTTGTTCTGATAGTCAAGGGAATGCCCCGCCTCGTGGTAGAGGGTGTCGATATTTGTATCGAGCCAATAGACTGTGTTGGCGGAGTGGTCAAAATAGCTGCGGCCTTCCACCTTCTTGGAGGTGACTTTCAGGGTTTTCAGGTTCCCGTTCGTGAGGCGGTAAATGGTGGCGATCTCTTTTAGGATCGTCTCCTTGTCCGGCCCCGGAACCCCGTCTACGTAGGTGCGGCCAAAAAGAGTCTCAACGGCAACCTTGGGTGATGCCATGAATTTGAGCGTGGCATCGCTGACCTGCACGGCCTCCGACTTTGCCCACTCCATGGCCTCTTCTTCGGAAACGGAAGACTCGGCGAAAACGGCCGCTTTTATTTGCGACAGGATGGCGTCGGCCTCGGTATCGAGTTTTGAGCGTTGATCGTTCAGTTCTTCCCGAATCTGTGCGGCGGCCTCCTTGTAGGTAGCGCGATCCATTTGGGTAAGGCGATTTGCCGTTTCTTGGATTTCCTCCATGAGCTCGCCGACGCGCTTAAGCGGTTCGGACATGTCCGGGAGACGTTCAAGAATCCTGGCTCCGCGCTCCTTTGTCTCTGCAAGCAGTCGATTTTCAAGTTCGGCAAGCTCATCGGGAGTCTGCGGAAGATATTCCTTCAAGTCCGCGTTGTCAGGATCTTCCCCAAACGCTTTCTGCATATCCCAAGGTAGCGCATTGAGCATCTGCAACAAGGCTACGCAGTCTTGCGCTGTCTTGTCGCCTTTCCGGAACGATTGGGCCGCGTCGTCAAGCGCCTTGTTAGCAGCCATAAAACTTTGACTGCCCTCGAATGCATAATCAATGATGAAGTCATAGTACTCCAGCGACTCGACGCCTCCAAGTCGCCTCATGACAGAATTGTAGAAACGTGCTCCCATGGAGAGACTCCTCACACGGCAGTGTGCCGCCAGATGTCTTTTTCTGCGTCGTAATGGGCTTCAAGATACCGCCTTACCGGCTCCTCTATCAGAACCGCGGCTTTTGATCGCAAGGCACCGATTGTCGTGCGCTCATTTATGGCGCGCAAATAGGCACTTGCCTCGTCTACGCAGATGGACCTCGCTTCCTTCTTGAAGTCCTCCGGCACAAGCCCATTGTACTCCCCCGCCAGAAGCTTCCTGTACTCCTCGGTCATGCCCGTGGGCGCCGGGGAATCTTCTTCCAACTTGTCCAGATTCTCCTTGATGCGCAACTGGACAGCAAAACGCTCGGCGATGTCGTCGATCTTGTCGAGTTGATCGAGGTCTTGCATGATTGCGACCTGCAACTCCAGTTTCTCTTCAAGTGTCAGTGCCATATCAAGCCACCTTCTTGGCAAAAGCGCCGGCCAGCAGTTTTGAGAAGTATCTGGAAGCGTTGTTTGCGAGTTCCTGGTATTGTTCCATGCCCGGCGTTGCCATCTGAGTCACCGCAGTGCGCATGATTTCAGTAACCCTGGTCAAGTTGTCATCGTACTTTCCGGCGAGGACATCATTCAGGTCTTTCACGAACTCGGGCGTGTCGGCAGCGGGCTCTTCGGTCTCGACGGTTTCGGGCTCTTCGGTAGTGGGCTCTGGCTCGACCGCAGGAGCAGGCTCTTCCGTTGCGGTGGGCTCTTCCGTTGCAGCAGGCTCTTCCGTCTCCACGGTGTCGGCCGTGATAGTCGGATCATCCGGCACGGGATTTTCGGTCGCGGGCTCTTCCGTGGATGGCTCCGTGGCGGTGGTGTCAGTCGCGGTGTCCCCGGTCGTGTCGGTCGGCGTCTCGGTCTCTGGGACCTCGGTCTCCGGCGCGGCGCCCATTTGGAGAATTTCATCAAGCGTGAGCCTTTGGGCCTCCTGCCAGATTTCGAGGGCGTCGAAGTAGCCAGCATGTCTTTCGCGTTTGTCTTGTGGCGAAAAGTTGTAAACAAGAGCACGCATCAGGTTGCCAGTCGCCACAGCGCCACGCACTATGCGCCGGAACGTTTTTTCGTTTCTTTTCCGGGCGTTGAGCAGGCACAATTTCACAAACTCTTCGTCGCTCATGGCCGGGATTGCCACATGGCCACCTTCCCGGCCGAGTTTGAACTGAAGCGTAAGATCGGCATCGTCGCTGCGCAGGTCCACCAGCGTAAATGACCAGCCGATTTGGCCCAAGGTTGGCCCCCACAAAAGGGCATTTTTGCCCGGCGTCCAGTTACTTCCCGAATCGCCAGCATCTGCGAGTGCTTCGTGCGTATAGAAGCAGGTTTTGGCGTTTTGTAGGAGCTGCATAACCGTTTCGCTCACGCCCTCGTGAAGATCTCCTTCCGGCTCCGTGGCAGTGGGCTGATCACCCGTCTCGCTCGCGCCCGTCTCCTCGCCATCCCCGACGCCATTCTCTCCTGTCTCGGTCTCGACTTCCGTTTCACCGGGCTCCCTGTCCGCTTCCGTCTTGTCGCGCTCGACCTGCGCCTTTTGCAGCGCCTCCAGCTTAGCCCGAAGCTCGGCGTTCGTGACCTTCTGCCTTTCCACAAGAGCCTTTGTATTGCCGTTTTCGGCCGCCTCCGTTTCAAGGTCAAGATTGGCCTGCACAATGGCGTCGGAGACTTTCTGAATCTCTTCCTCCAGCTCTTTGAGGCGGTCATTTATCCGGGCAAGCTCGCGCTGTTCCTCCTGGGCTTCCTTCTGCGTACTGGCAAAACGGGCAGTATTCTTCTCGACAAGAAGGCTTAAGCGGCGCCCTATGGTAGCCACAGAGACCTCCTTGCCTTCTTCCGGTGCCACGATGTTGGTAATATCGCGCTTGTTGAGCATCCACCGGAACGCAACAATTGTATCCTGCGGTGTAATGCGCTTGCCGTCCCCTTCCGGCGCGTGGAAGAGGATGCTCACCACCTGCCCGTCAGAGAAAGGCAGCTGGACTGTGACATAGGCATACATGCCGCTCTTTCTCGGCTTGCCGACAATCGGATCCAGAAGTTCAATCGGCGCCCCCGTTGTCGGATCCTTGGCGTCCAGAAAACGACGCAGTGCCTTCACGAGGCCGCGGCGCATGACTTCTTCGGTTCTGGCAAACTTCTTGATGACAAGAGCCTCGGTGATAAACGCTGCCTCAACGTATTCCGTGCCAGGATTGTAGTACGAGTCAAACTCCTCAAAGCTCGCGGCCTCCATGAGCTTGTCCAGCCCGTCGCCGCGGGAGAGTTCCCAGTACACAGCATTCAATTCATCCGGCGTGAATCCCTTTGGATACATGTCCGGCTGCGCACTCACCCGAATGCCATCCTTCCACGGATTGGGAGCAGGCACACGGGCGCACTCGGTAATATCATTCCAGGCCAGACGTCCATTGTCTTCTTCCTCGTACCAACGGCTCATTATGCCACCTCCTCTCCGGGGAGCGTGTAGCCATCGGCCACAAGCTTGTCGATCTGCTTTTGCAGGTCTTCTCCCGTGTTCTGTTCGTTCTTCAACTCGCGTGCGAGGTCCTCATTTTCGGCACGCATGGCGTTCAGCTGAGCGTTGATTTCAGCCAGCTGCGCATTCAGGTCCGCAAGCTGTGCCTCGACCGTCGAAATTTCCGTGTTGCCCTCGGTGATCTTCTGCTTGCGCGTGGTCGTGACCTTGGGCTTAGGCGGCCGGATGGATCTTTTCTGCCTGAGTGCCTTTGCCTTGTCGAAGGCAGAAGCGTTTTGCTGCATCGCGCTCACAAGCTCATCCACAGCGCGGTCAAGGTTCGTCGCGTTGCGGATCGGTATGACTTTCTTGTTCAGCTTGACTTGAAAGATCGTGCCGTCGCCCTTCACGAATATCTGGATCTTCTGGCCGTCTTGAAATTCCATCGTGAAGTCCTTTTGCAGAACACCATTAGCCCTTCTGGCCGTGTTCCTGGCCTCCACATTCTTGACGGTCATCTTCTTGCGCTTGAACTTGTCCAGAAAGGACTTCAGCCCCTTCTTGTCGAGATTCTCGAAATCCAGCGCAATGGCGTCCGTCTTCTTCAGATTGAATGGTGTAGTCGGCTCATTCGCCGGTAATGTAAACTTGCCTGCCATAGGCTCCTCCCGTTTGGGCTCATGTCTCCCAATTGGCCGGCGCAAGCGTGCGCCGTGAAAACAGAGTGTACTGCGTACAAGATTAACCAAAATTTCAGCTTACAGGCAAACGAGAGGCGCTAAATCTGCCATATTTAGCACTCTGCTTTTGAAATACCCAAAAAAAGTTGCCATTTTCGAGGCAATAAAATATCGTTCTCTCACGCGTGCAATCCGCCATAAGAGAAGAATATGGCACAAGAACCGCTGTACATGCTTAGAAGCCTCGCTCAAATATGTCGCGTGTACAGGGTGGGAGAAGACACAGTCTACAAGTGGATAGCCGAGGGCGCCCCCATAGCCAAACTTGATGGGAACAGCGGGCACAGGGTGATTTTGACCGAGTTGCAGGCATGGCTTGTCGAGCGGACGAGGGAACAACGCCGCGCCATGTGCGATCAGGCAATGAGAGAGTTGCGGAACGCCGATTGAAGGGTTGGCTGCGTTTTGTCACCGCCCCCACGTTCCCCTTGTATCCCTGCGGTGTCTCCCTTGTATCCCAGCGGTGGTTCCCCTGCATCCCCACTCTGTGGCTATTTATGTTGTAACCCATATGGAAAGAGTCATGGATAAGTTTTCTTATGCCTATGCCTTCACGGCAAAAGCCGAGGGCGGTTTCTCGGATGAGAAGAACGACCGTGGAGGCGCAACAGGCTATGGCGTGTCGTTAGCTTTCCTCACACAACTTGCAGCCAGCTCGCGTGACTATGCCAAGTTGCAGGAGCTGGGCGTGGTGCTGCCAGTCACCCGTGAGAGTGTTGTGAGCCTCACTGCGGAACAGGCAAGGGACATTCTGAAATACGAGTTCTGGGACAAGCCGGAGTTCGAAGACTTCCCTAAGCGTGTTGCGTGCTGCCTCTTTGATATGGCGGTCAACCACGGCACAAGCCGCGCCGTCAAACTTGCGCAGCGTGGCTACAACGCAACCATTGGCGCTTTTGGTGCCAAACTGGTCGTTGACGGCGTGATCGGCTTGCAGACTACGAATGCGCTCATGCAGGAGTCCAACATACTCCTTTCCAACATCATAGAAGCGCGCTGGGCATTTTATGAAGCGATCATGAAAAACGATCCGTCACAGGAGGTTTTCCGTAATGGCTGGCGGAACCGTTGTACGAATCTTTCAAAATATCTGGGGCTGGAATGACTACAACAACAAAAGTCTTACTCACGATATGTGGCGTCTTCCTTGCCGCTGGCCTCTTTCTCGCCTGGTACGGCTGGAGCTTGAAGACAGAGCTCCGCACCGTGAAAAGCGAACTCACGCGTGCGAAAGAGGACATAACGCTCATGGAAAGACATACGGGCGCGACAGGCGAGGCTTTGGCCGAGCATCAACAATCCCTGAAGGAGGCTGGGGATGCAGCAAAGAGGAGCGAAGAGAAGCTTGGACATGTTCCTGAAAGCTGGGGTTCTAATATTCTGCCTGAGTCTGTCATGGGGCTGCTCGAAGCCGATGACAAAGACGCGGGTAATAACGCTGACTCCTCCCGCTGAATTAATGGAGGAGACGGAGGTGCCCAAATGGCAGCCGAGGACAAACAAGGAACTGGCGAAATGGGCAATAGAGAGGGATATAGCCCTCCAACAGTGCAACGCGGACAAGGCGAGCATTGCGAAGTATGTGGCACGCACATCGACAGAGACTCTGACGGAGGAGGAAGATTAGCTGCATGGCGAGCGAAACGAGCTGTCCGGCCGATTGCGTTGTGCTTGCTTCTTTTAACCATAACGGTCTGCTATGCCATCGCGACAGGGCAGCCCGTTCCGCAGATGCTGGGGCAGATAGTGACTGTGCTGGTCCACGCAATAATGGGGATGCCATGATGTCACAATTTCAGCCTCAAAACACACACGATGCGGATAGCATCATTGCTGTCTTCAAAGCCGGCCTGCCCCTGGGCTTCCTTGGCCTTGTTGTCGGCGTGATCTGGCACATTGCCGAGGTCTGTCATGAACGCACCTGGGGGCAGCGCGCTGCGGTCATTCTGACTTCGGGCGCCTTTGGCCTCGTGATAGGTCCTATAGCCTTTCATCTCGTGCCGCTGTTTCTTCCGGATGCAACGCTTAGTACGAGCATGGCCATATGCTGCCTTGTAGCAGCAATGGGGCCGCAGGGCATGACCATGCTGCTACGCTTCCTCAAAGGTTGCAGCATTGTGACCTTGAAGAGTCCGGAAGATATCGAAGAAGAGCGCAAGCGGCTGACTCCGGAAGAGCGTGCGATACATGCAGACAACTGTCCCTTCGAGAAGGACCGCTATGCGGGCGCGTGTATAACCTGCCCGTGCAGCAAGACGGGCAGGCCGTGCAAGATAAAGGAGTCGGAAGAGTGAAGTTCGAGACCTACAGGCAGAAATGGTGTCCGCTCGGCCGCATATCGATACAGCATCCGAATGGCAACGGCGGGATAACCGTCGTTCCTGCTGGTGCCTTCAATACGTGCGTTCTGGCACAGGGCGGCATGGAGAAGCCGGGGGAACGCTTCATGGCTTCAACGTGCATAGGGCCGCAATGTCCGCTCTATCGCAAAAGCATCCTGCCATGGAGGTGGGGCAAATGCCTGTTTGCCAATGAGCCATTGCGAGGCACCCTGTGGTCGATTTTCATTCTTTTTGTCGGTCTTCTGGCCGGGCTCGGTGTTTTCTTCCTCTATTTCTTCCAGAAGGGGGTATGAATGGGGAAGCTCAGCAATAATTACGCATGCCCGTTTTGCGCCTGCATCGGCAAGACAACGGTCACGAGAACAATCAACCATCGCGACTGCATCATACGTACCCGTAGATGCAATGCCTGCAACAAGACGCATACGACCGTTGAAGTCTCGTACAACATTGCCGCACGGGTGAAGGCGGCTGGATCGAGACTGATAAAGCGCACCGGTGAGGGAGATGCGCAGCCAGTCATATCCTGATGAGGAGGTTATGACATGGCAACTCGTGTGAAGGTGCCCGACGATTGGCGCGAAATTCTGGCGTCGTGCGGCGGCAAGGTGGCTGCCGCAGCAAGGCACATTGGCTGTTCTTATACTACGCTCTATCGCCATGTCTCCACGGACAGGAAGCGTCGGGGAGAAACCAGCCCCCGCGAAGCCAAAACGGAGGCCGTTGCAGGGGGCGTTGAATCCACGGCAGCGCCTGCGGAAAAGAGCGAAGCCGTAAAAATTGAGCTCACATCCGCACCCGCGAAAGAAAAGCCGGCAGAAAAGAAGAAGAAGCCTGCAAAAAAGCGGTGGACCGTCAAACAGGTCGAGGAGAAACTTTTCGAGCTCATCGAAGAAGGCGACTTTCGTGCGATCTCCTTCTTCCTGTCCACCAAGGGCAAGGCGCATGGCTATGCGCCGGCCAAGGCGCAGGCTGCTCCCATAGAGAATAAGAAGATCGGATACGACATACTGCGCAGGCTCAAAAACGAAGAAATCACACCCATGCAGGCCGGGCTGGAATTCGAGATTGCCGGGATACCCGTACCGGACACTTTGCGGCTGATGATCATGAAGTCTGATCCTGTACCGCATGAACCAGCTGGTGCCGATTATTCAATATTCACGTCCGAGGAGTTCCGGAAACGGCTGCGCAAGCGTTCCGAAGAAATATCAGCACAGCTGGGTAGTCTCGAGCAGCGACGGGAAGAGATTCAGGAGCTGCGGACAAGCGTATCTGACTCTTTCGGCTCAGTAACGGAGGACATTGGGAATGGCCCGAACGCGTAGCATTCTTCGGGACTCGAGATACATGCAGTTTGTCGAGCGCTACTATGACAACCTGCTTCTCTACGTTCTCGAGAACGCGTCTGTGTGTCCCACATGGCAGCAGGCGGAGTTCCTTGACGCGTGCTCGAAACCGGGCGCAAGGGTGGCTGTATCGAGCGGGCATGGGTGCTTTGGCAAAGGGACGCCGATACTTCTCCATGATGGCAGAGTGAAGCCCGTGGAAGAGATCCGGACGGGCGACCTGCTGATGGGGGACGACGGGACGCCGAGGACTGTCGGGGAGCTCCATAGAGGCCGCGAGAACCTGTACCGATTCGAGTTTATGGACGGGGTGAGCCACGTCTATAACGAGTCGCATATTTTGTGCCTTGTCGCCACACAAAGTCACGGGCTGCAAAGAACTGGTGACAAGAAAGAGGTCACTGTGCATGAGTATCTTTCTTGGAGCGAACGCAAACAAAGAACTCATGCAAGCTATCGTACTGGATGCAATTTTCCGAAATGCGATCAAGATCTTTTGATTCCGCCATATATCCTTGGCTTGTGGCTTGGAGACGGAACAAGGAGAGTTGCACAAATTACCAACCCAGATCATGAAGTACAAAATGAAATATTGAAATATGCCAGAGAGTGTGGCTATGGAGTTTTTGTAAAAAAACAAATACAATTTAATTTCTCAAATAACAAAAAGCAGAAAAATGGCTTCAACGAGAAATTGCGGAAACTTGGAATTTGGGAGCATAAGCAAATTCCGCATTGTTATTTGACTGCCTCGAAAGAAGACAGACTAGAATTGTTGGCTGGGCTGATAGACACGGACGGGACATTGGACAGCCGGGGAAGACGAGTCCTTTCGATTACCCAAAAGCAGGAAGATCTTGCTGATGAGATTGTGTTCCTCGCACGGTCTTTGGGAATTCATGCCTCCAAAAAGATGGTTAGAAAAACATGCACCAATACCGGCGCAGTAGGTACATATTTCACGATTTCGCTGACAAGAAATATCGAAATGATTCCCGTGCGCATGGATAGCAAGCGCCCGTTGGCATCCTGCAACATGCAACGGAGCAATTTGCATTTTGGCATTCGCTCGGTCACTCCACTTGGCGAAGGCGACTATTACGGCTTCGAGCTGGACGGGAACCGGCGTTTTCTGTCCGGAGATTTCACCGTCCTCCACAACACCGGCAAGTCGTGGTGCCTGGCATGGCTCCTCGACTGGAATTTACGCTGTTTTCCCATGTCGAATGCCCTTTTGACCGCAACCAACATCGAACAGGCACGCTCCGTTGTCTGGAAGTATCTGGACGAGGTGATTGAGACTATCGAAAAAGTCTATCCATGGCAGCGGGATATGTTTATCAAGGAAACGCGGCGATACTATGCAGCGTGCTTCAAGGATGCCTGGTACGTACTTCCGAAGACTGCGAGCAAGGCGAACCCGGAAAACCTTGCAGGGCAGCACAACGAAAACCTCCTGATAGTCGTTGACGAGGCCAGCGGCGTGCCGGATCCCATTCACGAAGTCTTGCGCGGCGCCCTGACAGGCCCCCGGAACAGATACGTGATGACAAGCCAGCCTACGCGGCCTTCCGGCTATTTCTGGGAGGCCATGAACAAGCTGAACAAGCCGCAGGCGAACGGCATCTATGACGCCATATACATGAACAGCGAGGAGTCGCCCATTGTCTCACGCGAATTCATCAAGAATGCGCTCATAGAGTATGGCGGCCATTCGTCCCCGGAATACCAGATCCGCGTTCTCGGCATCTTCCCGGATAATCTTTCTGGCTTTCTCATTCCGCGCCATTGGGTGATGGAGTGCATGGACGCCAAGGTAGACATGGATACAGGAGACTGGGGCTATGCCCTTCTGTGTGACGTTGCAGAAGGCGTGCACAGAGACTCGAGCGTTGCACACCTCGTGAAGATGGGCGGATTTGGCAAGGAGCGCAAGGTAGTGAGCTTGCAGTGCGAGGAGTTCCTTGACCTCAATGAAAAGGAATTTGCCCGTTACATTGCCAGCATCTACAACCAGTATCCCAACTTGACCGTTGCGGTGGACGCGGACGGTGCCGGGCGTGCCGTGGTGCTCGATCTGGAAGAAGTAGGCATTCCCGTGACGCACATTCACTGGGGCCTTCCCTGCCATGCAGAGGCGGACAAGCGCAGATACGCCAATTTGCGTGCCTATGCGCACTACAAGCTGCGCGAAGCCATTTTTGACGGCCGTTTTCGGGGGCCAAAACTGAAAAAGTTTGTGGAGCAGGCAAGCCGGCTCCCTTATTCCATCAACGAGCGCGGGCAGTACGTGATGGAGACAAAGGAGCGGATGAAGGCGAACGGCATCAAGAGCCCGGATATCTCGGATACGTGCTGTTTCTGTTTTCTCATCGACTACATCCCCGCAGACGCCGGGAGCATGCCACAGAAGGACAACTGGCGCCGCGAGATTGCCGCAAGTTTGGGTGACGAGGACGCCTTCCTCGACTTCGGGAGCAAGACAAAGCAATGAGAATGCCGGAAACAGACAAAAAGATATTGGCAATTGCCGTAGGGGGCGCCATGCCCATTCAGGCGGCCGCCGTGTACACGAAAAAGACGCTCATCTTTACCGGTATGAAAGACCTCACCGGCAGCCCGGACGAGTGGCGTGACACGATAGAGGAAGTCATTGCCGAGCGCATTGCCCGAAACTGGGTAGTGCTTGTTGAGGACAAGACAGGCTCGTTCTCGGACAAGGCAATCCTCTTCGACTTCGACCGCATGGGCGACGACGGGCGCACATACCTGCAGCAATGCCTCGACTGGTATTTTGCCTTGCAGGCACGCGGCGCCATCGCGTTCCCGGAAAAGATGCAGCGATACATCATTCGCGCCCATACGGAAGGCGCCATGCTGGACTTCGGGCACGACGAGAAAGGGCGTCTTCTCTACAAGGTCAACTGGATGCAGTTCACTCCCGGCCACAGAGCCATGCTTATGTGCATAGCAGGCGCCATTCTGGAAGACCCGGCCTCGGACAGATGGCTGAATCACTTTCTGGGACTTCCGGAGCCAAAGGCAAATGATCCCTGGTCACAGCTTTTGCGGCATGTGAACGCGGTGACCACGGGCTATGTTCTGCGTCTTGGAGCGGACTTTGAGGAACGCGTGAAGGCAACCGAAGACAGGAAAACGTGGAGGGGGAAATGAGCGACATTGCATCTACAGGCGGGAAACTGTCCTACCTGAACATCGAGAACCGCCTTTTGCGGGTGGAGCTTTTCCGCGAGATACGTGCGGCGCAGGAACAGCCTTCAAAACGTGGTTCTAATTGGGGCGCGTATATCATTCAGCCGGGTGATGTATTGATGCCCGAGCTCATAGCCTACAAGCTTTACGGACTTGATACGCTGAAATGGGTGGTGATGGTGGCGGCCTGTCTCGACGATCCTTGTGAGCGTCTGACCGAAGGCACGACCATCTATCTCCCGAAGACGGCTTACCTTCGTGAGCGTGTGAAATACTACGAAGACATGGAAGTGCGGGAGTAGTGAGCCATGGCAAAGTCCCCCACAGTCCAGGAACTGCAGAAGGCGCTGCGGGAGTTTGACAAGACTGCGGTCAAGATGCGCAAGGAGATTGCCGAAATCCGCAAGGAAGGCGTCGGCATTCTTACGCCGCAGCTCATCAACAGGCACCTGAAAAGCGGGCAGGATGTTGTGCTTGCCTATGGACGGCAGGGACTGACACAGCGATACACGCTCGCGGACCTCAAACGCTTCGCCGACACTATCAACAAGGCCGCAAAGCAATATCAGTCGCACACAAGAGGCGTTCCCCTTCTGCAGCTTGAATCCGCATCCCTGCCCATAGACAAGGAGCGGGCAAGGAAGGTGCGCAATGCCCGGCTCTACAAGATAGACGGCGACATGCTCTATTTCCGGGTGACCGGCGTCCAGTTGCCATTCTACCAGGTACGCATCCGCATGGAGGACTGGGGCAAGCTTGCCACGCGGGTGCATGCCTCGGCCTCTTCTGTTGCCAAAATGGCGGCTATGGGCAATCTGTCCATTGACTGCCAGTGCGGGCGCCATCAGTACTGGTACCGATACCTTGCCAACATAGGCGGCTATGATGTCAACCCGCCGAAAGAACAGGGCTTCCCGAAGATCCGAAATCCCACTCTGACAGGGTGCTGCTGCAAACACGTCTTGAAGGTTCTGGCAGTATTGAAGACTACTGCCATTCACAACGTTCTTGCGCGGGAAGTGGAGCGCGTGCGCGAGAAGACTACCTTTGCCGACGAAAAATCGCGCCGCTTCCTCAACCAGAAGGAGTTGAAGGAGACAAGTCGTGTACGCGGACTCACGGCCAAAGCGCCGAAGGAGGCGAGGCAGGCATTGCGCGACTTTTTGAAGTCCGCACGTGAGGCTCTCGACAAGGAAGCGCAGAAGCAGAGCACGCAGGCTGCCAGGCGGAAGCTCAAGCCAAGGAAGCCCACGAAGAAGCCCACACCGCAAAAGGGGACGAAGGATCAGCGCTTCAACATGGACGAGGCGACCTACAAGACCTTTGTCGCGGGCGTGAACACAGCGCTGACGCTTGTAAGACAGGGCCTTGTGCAGCGCGACCAGCTGATATCGAACCTTGCCACAACGAACGGCCTGACCGTGCAGCAGGTGGAGCAGATCATCAAAAACGAGAAATTGGAGGGGTAGCCTATGAGCGACGAGACCGAAGACGATATCCAGCAGACGGAAGAACAGCAGGACGGCGAGACCGTGGAAGAGGCTGACGAGGAGACAGCGGACAGCGTTGCTATCGGCACCGTGCACCCAGCGCACAGAGTTTCGCGGCCGAAGCCGGAGCCAGAGCCCTACGAGGGCTATCCAAGTAACAACGAGGCTCTGCGCAAGATTCTCCTGCCGCGTAACTACCACGATACAAGCATGACATTGCGGCATGATTTGCAAGTCATGCTGCGAGACCATCCAGAAGCCTTCGACTGTCTGGTTTATCCGGCGCTTGAATCAGAGAAAAACGAGTTTGTCACGGTAGACGGGCCGCGTGTTGGCATTGCTGACCGTGATGAGCGCGCTCAAAGCTACGGAGAGCCAGTACAGGCCCGGGCCTTCATGGTGCCGGATCAGAGTCTCGAGTTTATGGCCGTGGACTCTGCCCTGTACGAGTCTGTCACGGGAACGGAGCCGCCGGTGAACATCCTGTTGTCCATCCCCGGCATACGTACCTACAGCCTCATTCAATGGCTTGAATACTTGAAGCCCGACGAGTGCGACACTATCGAGCGTACCTACTACGTCTCGGAAGTGAAGCCGCTCGGCCGCACCCTCAATGCAGAAATGATTCATGTCTGCTACCCGCTGCCAGCGCTCGGGGAAACGCCGCTTCTCTGGCATCCGGAAGAGGACGAGGATAACGACACCGGGGACGGCGCTGAAGATACGGACAGCTCGGATGAAGACAGCGACGAAGACGAGGAAGACGGATCCGAAGACGGGGACACTGCCACAGACAGCGGCATAGACGGCATTAAGATAGGGGAAGTCTGATGGCGAACAGGGAATATCTGACCGATCTGGACGCGGTGGATCTTGCCCTGGGCGGGGTAATCGCGCTCTGCTACAGGAATCTGGCACCGGCCGGCACAACTGCGTTCAAGCGCTTTTTGAAGCGCAAGGACCAGGACAAGATATTGAAGTCACGCAACGACGATATCCAGACTGTGCTTGCCAGAATTGCGCAGCAGAAGATGGAGCCCGGGCAAAAGGCGCTCGACTTGCCGCTTGTCGTCTATTACCGGGATATGGGCATAACGGGTGATGACCAGTCGAAGACGCAGATAATTGAGGCTAAGCGTTATATCCGCACAGTGGAGGAAGTGGAGAACCGGATGGAGATCATGCGCATGACCTGCATACCAGTGACACTCACATATTCCATTCTCTTTCTTGCCTGGGACCGAGCCACATTAGAGCGTCTTTCGCTTGCATGGTGGGGCTATATTGCGCCTCGCGGGCGCAGGCATTCGCGTTTTCACGTCCGCTATCTTCTGGACGGCGAGGAGGTGGCCGTGCCTGCAAGCATCAGCTCTCCCCGCGAAACGCTCACAAGCAACGAGGCAATAGACGGCCTTGGGCGTCTTTGGGGTTCGCGCACAATGTGCGAGGTAAACACGCAAGCCCTGTACGTTGCCAGGGAAGTAATGCCTGAAACTCTCGAAATCGTGCGGACGGTGGACATTCTGCCATGGGACGGAGTGAGCGATGGCTCTGATTGAACGCCAAAACTTCAACTTCCTGCAAAAGACCGTTCATGAGCGCACCGGCGAGGAGATCGACAACGGCTTTCTGGAGTCTGTCACCTACATCGAGTCCATGGATCTGACCGGGCCTAAGCTCATTCTTGTCTACCGGGATCGTGATGACTGGATAGGGCACCATATCCAGTTTCAGGAGTTTGACGAAATAACCGTCTCCCTGTCCGATTCATGGCGCGAGGACGGGGAGAGCATTGCGGAAAGTTTCGTTACTCTGTCTGCCCGCAACCTGCGCAATGGACTCATAGAGGTGAACGCCATATCGAAGCCCCTATACAAGCTGAAACAGATCGCAGACAAGACGAAGATATTCAGCAACAAGGGCGTTTCGGACATCCTTGCCAACTTTGCGAACGGCCTGACCGTGGACCTCAAAAGCAAGTTTGCTGTTGTGGAGAACTACCACCTGATAGCAGGCGAAAGGCCGTCCACCCTGCTCAAACAGATTGCCCAGGAACAGGGCGCGGAAATGTGGCTGTCGCGAGGCAAGATCCACGTCCAGAAGTTTACGGAGGCCTATGCGGGGTCTAGTTCGTACAAGTTCGAGTACAACACCACGACCGCAGAGTTTCCCGTATATGACTACGATATCCCGGCCGGGCAGCTGAAGTTGCAGGAGGAAAAGGTTCGCGTCTTCACCGGCTGGAATCCGGAGAAGGGGCGCGTCAAGACGAGTACTGCGAATCCGGTTCTCTCTGGCGTGCAGTCTCTGCCTACGGTTATAAACGGCAATCCGAATGCATACACCCTGAATACGGCCGTAACTGCGGTCAAAACCGCTGTACGCTTCACAACAATCGGCACTCTCGGCATAGAGCCCGGACAGGTAGTGGAGATATCCTGGCAGGAGCCTGATCAGGAAAACCCGATCAACGAGGGGCTGCCTGCCAAAGTTGTCTGCCGGAAGGTCGCGCACAAATACATGGGCAACAAGTACTACACGCGCATCGAAGGAGGCATTCCCTTTGAGTCACAGCAAGTCTTATACTGACATTTATCCGGCCAAGGTCGTGAGCGTGGACGATCCGCAGAAGCTCGGCCGGGTGAAAGTGCAGGTCTATGACATCTTCGACAACGTTCCGGTGGACAATCTCCCCTGGGCATCAACCAACCTGTCTCTTGGGGCCCGCGCCGGTGAAGGTCTGGTCACGCCGATGCAGGTAGGGGATGAGGTCTGGGTGCGCTTCAACAACGGGAGCACGCGCTACCCCATAGTCACGGGTGCCACACATTCATGGCCGGACGGCTCCCCGAATCTTCCAGCGGACGCATTGCAGGGGGACGGCTATACGCACAAGCGCACGGAAAACCAGCCGCAGGTGGAAGAGGCAGGCTACTACGAGGATGTTGTCTACAAGCAGAACAACGCGCTTATCCAGCTCACGCGTGCGGGCAACATACGCATCACGCAGATGACTTCTGGATCCGCTATAGAGCTTCTGCCTTCCGGCGATATCGTGATTCACTGTGAGGGAGATTTGTACATGTCCGTTGCGGGGACAACGTTGCAGGAGCTTACCGGGGACGTGACGCAGAACATATCCGGCAACGTTACGCAAAGCGTCTCTGGCAACGTGGATCAAAGCGTTTCGGGCAATCTCGAAACGAGTGTCGATGGTGACTACACGCTGACCGTTGGTGGCGCCATGACTCTCACTTCTTCTGGCGCCGCGGAAGTTGGCAGTTCTGGCAGCTCCCTCACGCTCACAACAAGCGGAGCAATATGCACCATGGATGGCGGCCAGTTCACCATGGACGGCCCGGCGCGCTTCAACAATGGCGTATCTGCCAAGTCCATCAAGGCGGATACTACCATTGTCGCACCGTCAATTTACGAGGGAGCAACGACTTCGACGCCTGATGCCTAGAGGCCGGGGGGCAAGCTAGCCACGTACCTCTTCAAAGCCGACCTTTACCGACTTGCCCCAAAAGGCAATGCCTACCCGCAGTATGGTTGTATACCCCTCTTTCTTGAGACGCTCATCGTACTTCTTTACCTCAATCTGCGTCAGTGCATCCCGCACGCCCGCTTCCAGCTTGTCCTTGTCAGACGCACGCTTGAATTCCAGGACCATTGCACGCGAGTTTTCCTTGTCCGGCACGACGAGATCGCAACGGCCGCTGCCAGTCTCCCTGTTGGACTCGGTGTCATCGTATATCGGCCGAAGAAGGCCATACATCATGCCATGATACCAGGCCTCTTTGGCGTCATGGAAGCTGCATCCTTCAAGCACTGCGGTCAGCTGCTTCTCCAAATCCTGCGCGTCCTGCTTCCAGAGCGCATCGCACAAGGCCTTTCTCAGGCTTTCGGGAAGAATTTCCTTCAGCAGGACTTGCAGTTCATTCTGGAAGACCTCCCGAACTTCCCGGTTCGGGATGACAAGTAGGCTCACCCCGTCGTTCGGGCCTGGTTCACTGGCCAGAGTGAGATACCCGGTCAGATACAGCAGCGTCCAGAAGTTGTCCGCGCATGTGTAGATATCCATGTAGTTCATGCACGGGTTGAGCGTGACCGCAATGGGATCTCCGGCCAAAAGAGC
>CAZJKS010000011.1:0-20384 GCA_964546695.1 uncultured Muribaculaceae bacterium
GGAATTATGGTAGTAAATGGGGATGGTACTAGTACTTCGCCATATGAAGTAATGAGTGAAGAGGATATGTATGGATAGTGCCTAATTTTGTAAATTAATGTTAAGCTTCTTGTAATTAGAAGCTTTTTTTTCTATTATTATATTAGGTGATAATATGATATTGGATATTATAAATAAGAAAGCTACTAAGTGTGAGTTAACAAAAGAAGAGTTAGAAACTATATTTATGGGGTATCTTAATGATGAGGTTCTTGACTATCAGATGAGTGCTTTTCTAATGGCTATTCGTATTAATGATATGAGTGATAGTGAGGTCTTTGCTTTAACTGATATCTTTATTAAGAGTGGAGATGTTTTAGATTTAAGTTTTATAGAAGAAACTAAAGTAGATAAACATTCAACTGGTGGTGTTGGGGATAAAACTACATTAATTGTTGCTCCTTTGGTCGCTAGTTGTGGTGTTCCTGTTATTAAAATGAGTGGTAGAGGTCTTGGTTATACTGGTGGTACTATTGATAAGCTTTCTTCTATTCCTGGTTTTAGGGTTTCTTTAACAGAAGAGGAAATAAAAAAACAAGCTCAAGATATAGGTTTAGTTATTACTAGTCAAACAGAAAGTTTAACACCACTTGATAAGAAAGTCTATAATCTTCGTGATGTTACTGCTACTACTTCCTCTATTCCTTTAATTGCTAGTAGTATTATGAGTAAAAAAATTGCTTTTGGTGCTGATAAAATAATTATTGATATTAAAGTAGGTAATGGGGCTTTAATAAAGACAAAAGAAGATGCTTCAAGGCTTTCTAGTTTACTTATAAAAATAGGGAAATATTATCAAAAAGAAGTACAAACTGTTATTTCTTCTATGGATAGACCTTTAGGGCATAATATTGGTAATAAATTAGAGGTAATAGAAGCTATTGATGTTTTAAAAGGTAATAGTAAAGGAGAACTTCTTGATTTGTGTTATGACTTGGCTAGTAGACTTTTATCTATGGCTAAGGGAATTAGTATTAAAAGGGCAAAAGAAGAGGTTAAGAGAAATTTAGAAAGTGGTAAGGCTTTGGAAAAATTTATGGAGTTTGTTAAATATCAACATGGTGATTTATCTTCTTTAGATATAGATGCTAAAGTTTATAATATAAAGGCTAACAAAAGTGGAGTTTTAAAGAATATAAATGCTTTAAATATTGCTAGACTAAGTCAAAGTTTAGGAGCTGGAAGAGAAAATAAAGATGATCTTATTGATTATGATGCAGGTATTGTTATAAGAAAAGAGATTGGTGATAAAGTAGTAGAAGGGGATATTTTGGCTAGTTTATATACAAATGTTGACATTAATGAATTTAATATTGAAAGAATATTTGAAATATCTTGAAAAAAAAAAATCCTTTTGATATACTCGTTATAAGGTAAGGTGATTATATATGAGTTCTAAGATGAGTCAAAAAAATCATATTAGAAAAGATAAAGATAAGAAAAATCTTGATAAGATGGATAAAGCAATGAGAGATGTTAAACGGATTGGTATTGTTTCTTGTTGTATAATAGGTGTCTTTTTAATAATCGGGATATTTGTCAACAATAATGAGAAAAGTTATGCAGCTGGTTTTTTAACAGAAGTGCCTGATGCTTTCTATTCTTATGTTGTTAATGGTGATAGTACTATTGTAACTTTTACTAATAATTTAATTACAGGTATTGGAATACCATGGGAGTTTTCTGGTTATGAAGCTGTTGATGATGGTAGCGGTAGTTATACTATGGGTGATAAAATAAGCTTTATTTATTGTGTTGATAGACAGAAAAATATGGGTGATAATATTTTATATACAAAGGGTGATTCAGTTAAAAATGAAATAACTTTAGACTCTCAAGGTATTACTGCTAGTTATTCAGGTTTAATCTATATTATATTAAATGATAATATTGTTGAGAATTATGGTTTAACTATTCCAAGTGGGCAAACAGAAGATACAATGAATTATTATTTAGCTCAAGTTGCTGTTTGGTATTATATAGATACTGTAAATGGTACTGACTATAATTTTACAGCTGATGAGAAAACTACTATAGATGAGTCTTCTTATGGTACTATAATTAGTGATTTAGTAAATGGTGCCCTTAATTATCAAGCTTATACTACTACTGATAGTTATATTACAATAGATGATAGTAGTATTACTTATAGTCTTATTGGTGATTATATTGAAACTAGTTTAATAACACCTGTTGGTAGTAATTCTTATTTTGAAAGTTATAGTGTTCAAGTAAATGATTCTTCAAGTGGTATTGAAATATTAGATGCTGATGGTAATGTTGTAACTGGTCTTATTGATGCTAATGAAGGATTTAAAGTTAGAATACCAGTAAGTGCTACACAAGATAATGATTTTACTCTACCAATCACAGTTTCTGCTTATTTCTCTAATAATTATGATGCGTACGTATATATTCCAGACAATTCAGCGGCACAAAGGGCTTTACTAGGTAAGGTAGAAAGAGTATCTACTCCAACAACATTTTATCTAAAAGCTCCAACTATTGATATTCCAGATACAAATAGTACATCATTCTTAATATATGGACTTGGGGCTTTCATTGTAATAGCAGGTGTTGTCTTAATAGTTGTGGCTAAAAAACCTAATAATGCAAAGAAGAAATAAAAACATTAAAAGCCAACTCTTTAAGGTTGGCTTTTTCTTCCTTATAGTAGGGGTCATTATCTTTATTAGTACGCCTTTAAAAATACTAAAAGAAGAAGTATTTGAAGAAATGAGACTTGCTATATTTCAATTAAATGCTAGTAATACTGATAGTACAACTATTAATGATGTTAATACCGAGAACTTAGAGGTAACAGTAGAAGATACGGAAGTAGAGAATACAAATAAAACAGTCAGTTATGATTATATAGGCTATTTATCTATACCAGCTATTAATTTAAACAGAGGGTTTGTATCTAAAGAGTCTCGTTATAATAGTATAGAATATAATGTAACTATTGCAAATGAGGCAGATTATCCTGATGTTGTTAATGGTAATTTTATATTAATGGCTCATTCAGGTAATGCTTATATATCTTACTTTGCTAAGTTATATAAACTAGAAATAGGTGCTAGTGCTAGTGTAACTTATAATAATAATACTTATAATTATAAGTTAGTTAATATTTATAATCAAGCAAAGACTGGTACAGTTGCAATATATCGTAATTCTAATATTAAGACACTTACTTTAATAACTTGTACTTATAATGATGATTCTAATCAAACTATTTATATATTTGAAGAAGTATAAAATAAAGGAGGATAAAAATGGATTTAGGTATAATAGATAAATTAATAACTATATTAACACTTCCATTTAGGTCATTTCTAAGTATAGAGATACTTTTAATATTTATTATTCTCCTTGTTTTTTTGTTGTATAACTTAAAAAGAAAAAATGAGATTGTTAAATACTTTTTACTTGCTCTTATTATTTTCTTTTTTTCCGTGTTGGTATTTTACTTTTTTGATGATTTCTTTACTGTACTTAAAGAAGTTGTAAAAACTTTATTGAGATGTTTTTATTTTCCTAATATTATATTTTATATTTTTACTGTATTTATTTCCTTACTTATATTAATATATAATACTCTTAAAAATAATTTAACTAAGTTAAATAGAATTATTACTTATATCCTTACAATTATACATTTATATTTATTTACTAATTTTATCTATTTTTCAATTATTAATGATATATCTTTAGTTGATACTGCTAATATTTATCAGTATGATACTATGTTTGTGATTGTTTTAGTTAGTCAAATTATCTTTATACTTCTAATTATTTACAAAATAATCTTTCATTTTTGTTATAAGAGATATAGTAAATTGAAAAATATATAGTAAGATGGTATAATATTTAGGAGTGAGGTAAATATGAAGAAAAAATTTAATAAAATTAAAATAAAATTTATCAAAAATATAAAAAGAGTTAAAGAGGAAAAACTTTTAAGTAAATATTTAAAAAATAATAAACTTTTTCTTCTTTATGTTTTAGTGTGTGTTGTTAATGCAACTATGCTTAGATTTTTTACTATACCTACTGCTGAGAATATGCTATCTTTAAAGCCTATTATAGCTGATATAGCGATTGTTACTATTGTAGGGTCTTTTTCATACTTATTTAAGGGAAAAAAGCGTTATGTTTATTTGCTAGTGTGGATGATTGTTTTTACAGCGATATGTATGGTTAATTCTGTTTATTATACCTTTTATACTTCTTTTGCTAGTGTTTCAATGTTATCGCTTACTCAATATATTGGAGATGTAGGTGATGCAGTTGTTGAAAATGTTTTGCAACTTAAAGATTTACTTTATATTGTTCCTGTTTCTTTCTTTATTTATTATTATCATAAACTTGTTAAACAAGATAAATATCGTATTTATGCTAAAGAAAAAAGAATTAGAAAATTTAAAAATACTCTTATAGTGGGTGCTAGTATTCTTATTGTCTTTGCAGTATCTTTATCTAGTCTTGAAATAAGTAGATTTGTTAAGCAATGGAATAGAGAATATATAGTTATGAGATTTGGTATTTATATTTATCAAATTAATGATATAGTCGCTAGTATTGAACCACAAATATCAGCGATGTTTGGTTATGATGATGCTAAGAAAGAGTTTACGGAATATTATGCTGATAGGTCTGATGAGCAAGATTATACTAATGAATATACTAATATATTAGAAGGTCGTAATGTTATTGTAATTCATGCTGAAAGTTTACAGGGTATTGCAATAAATAGGACTTTTAATGGTGAAGAGGTTACACCTAATTTAAATAAATTAATTAGTGAGGGAATGTATTTTAGTAATTTTTATTCACAAGTTAGTGTTGGAACTAGTAGTGATACTGAATTTACTTATAATACGAGTTTAATGCCTACACAAAATGGTACTGCTTTTGTTAGTTATTTTGATAGAACTTATATTTCAACACCTTCTTTATTAAAAGAGATGGGTTATTATACTTTTAGTATGCATGCTAATAATGCTGATTTTTGGAATAGAAGAGCGATGCATGAGTCGCTTGGTTATGATAGGTTTTATAGTAAAGCTGATTATGAAGTAGATGATGATGATATAATAGGATTAGGTTTATCTGATAAATCGTTTTTTGCTCAATCTGTTTCTAAGATAAAAGAAATAAGTGAAGAATATGATAAGTTTTATGGTTATTTAATATCTCTTACAAATCATACACCATTTTCTGATACTGATAAGTATGGTGAGTTTGCAGTTACAATGAAGACAACTATTACAAATGAAGATGGTACGACTGAAGAGATAGAGGCTCCTTATTTGGAGGGTACTAAGTTAGGTAATTACTTTAAATCTGTTCATTATGCTGATGAGGCTTTAGGGGAATTTATTAGTGAATTAGATGAAGAGGGATTGCTTGAGAATACTGTTATTATAATTTTTGGTGATCATGATGCTAGGCTTTCACAAAGTGAATTTAATTTAATGTATAACTATGATCCTGTAACTGATGATATAAAAGATGAAGATGATCCAACTTATATTGATTATGATGACTTTGATTACGAACTTGATCGTAAAGTTCCACTTATTATTTGGACTAAGGATGGGGCTGTTTCTGGTGAGGTGGATTATACGATGGGTATGTATGATGTAATGCCTACTATTGGAAATATGTTAGGATTTTATAATAAATATGCTTTAGGAAATGATATTTTTGAAGTTAAGGATGATAATATAGTGGTATTTCCTAATGGTAATTGGGTTACTAATTTAATGTATTATAATAGTCAAAAAGGTGAATATAAGCTTCTTAAAGATGCTATAGTTGATGAGAATTATATAGCAGATAATAATGAGTATGCTGATGAACTGTTGGATGTTTCTAATAAAGCTATTGTCTTTGACTTATTTAATCCAAATAGTGAAGAAGAAGTTAGTTCTAAAGATGATTAGAGAGGAGAAAATTATGAAGTTAAAGAAAAAAGTAAAAATAATATTAGTAATTGCTATTATATTAATTATAGCAGGATTAGCTTTTATTGCTTATGAGAGTTTTATGCCTGATGATGTTAAGACTGCTACTGTTGAAAATGAAATAGAAGAATATGGTTATACTTTGAAGTCTACTAGAAATGCACGGTATAAAGCTATGTTTCAAGAGTTAAAAGATATTTTGAGTGAAGATGAGGTTGATGAAGAAGCATATCTTGAACAGATTAGTAAGATGTTTATAACTGATTTTTATACTTTAGATGATAAACTTGCTAATACTGATGTTGGGGGAGTTGATTTTCTTTATTCTACTGCGACTACTAATTTTTTAGAGAAGTCTGAAGATACTGTTTATAAATATTTAGAGAGTGATATTTATGATAATAGAGATCAAGAATTACCTATAGTTACAGATGTAACTATTGAAGATATTGAGACTGTATCTTATACTATAGGAACAGATTATACTGATGATGAGGCTTATCAGGTTTCTGTTTCAATAGAATATGAAGAAGATATGGGTTATCCTACGGAAGCAACACTTATTTTTGTTCATGAAGGTATTAAGCTATCTTTAGTAGAAGTAGAATAATATCTTCTTTTTCTTTAAGGGTGTGCAGTATTTATATATGAAATGATGGTGATGTTATGGAAAGATTACAAAAGGTTATTGCAAGTTCAGGGGTTAGTTCAAGGCGTAAGGCTGAAGAGTTAATTAAAGAGGGGAGAGTAACTGTTAATGGTGTAAAAGTAACTCTTTTAGGTACTAAAGTAACTAATAAAGATATAATTAAAGTAGATGGTAAGCAAATAGAAAAAGAAAAGAAAGTTTATTATCTTCTTAATAAACCAAGGGGTATTATCACTAGTGTTACTGATGATAAAGATAGAAAGACTGTGGTTGATTTAATTTTATGTCATGAGAGAATTTATCCTGTGGGTAGACTTGATTATGATACTACTGGAGTCTTACTTCTTACTAATGATGGTGAATTTGCTAATATACTTATGCATCCAAATGATTTAGTAGAGAAAGTTTATGTTGTTAAAGTAAAAGGTATTATTAAGGGAGATGCTATTAATACTATAAAAAATGGTATTGTAATAGATGGTATAAGTTATGAAAAGGCTAAAGTTAAGTTAAGAAAAACTGATTATAAAACTAATACTTCTATGCTTACTGTAACTATTCATGAAGGTCGTAATCATGAGGTTAAAAAAATGTTTGAAGCAGTTGGTTTTCCTGTTTTAAAATTAAAAAGAGAACGGGAATTTATCTTTGATTTAAAAGGTTTGAAAAGTGGAGAGTATAGAAAATTAACTCCTAAAGAGGTTAGTGTTGTCTATAGTTTAGCAAAAAAATAAGAGCATTGGTTAGCTCTTTTTTAATTTTCTTCTATTTCAATTGCTCCTGTAGGACAAGAGTCAACAGCATCTTTTACTTCATCTATTAGTTCTTCTTTAACTTTTTCTACTTTTGTTTCACTAAGTCCTTCATCATTAATTTCAAAAACATCAGGACAAATAGATGCACAAGCTCCACATCCTATACAAGCATCTTCAACAACTTTTACTTTCATTTTAATACCTCCTTCATAATTATATCTTATTTTTATAATTTTGCCTACTTTAATTTTTCTTAATAGTATGTTATCATTGTAATATATAATAAAGTGGGTGATATCATGGGAAGAATGGACCGGTATGATAATTCTAATAAAAGTAATGTTTTGCATAGTAGAACTGAGAAGAATAAAGACCTTTATAATGATTTAGGAAGGCTTGAAAAATATACTACTATAACAGATGTTTCAAAAATAGATGCAGTTGAATTAAGTTCTGCTAAGAAGAATTATCGTACAAGAGAAGGATATCACAGTCTTAAAAATTATGATATAGATATGGAAAAACCTAAGAAGAGAAAAGAGCTTGATGAATTTAACTTTCTTTATAATGATGAGAATAAAACCTATGATATTAATAAAGTTTTAGAAGAAGCAAGAGAGTTAAGAGAAAGAGATTCTCTAGAGAAGAAAAGGAAGTTACATAATGAAAAATATAATATTTTAGAAAGTAGTGAAGAAGATTTAGAAAGATTTAAAAAAGAAAGTAAACTTAGACATAAACCTATTGAAAATGAAGAAGAACTTGAAGAGTTAATACATACTATTACTTCTAGGGAATTAAGAGATGAAATAGATAGAGCAGATGGTAGTGATGAGAATACTAATAGCTTATTAAGTGATTTGATGGCTACTAATGCTTTAGAAGAGACGCTAAAACCTATTGCTACTAAGATAGAAGATAGTAAAATAAATGGAGATACTAAAAAAATAGATAAAGTTAAAGATAAAAGTCGTACTTTGAGTGATGATATAGATAAATCTTTTTATACAAGAAGTCTTGATTTAAGTGAAGAGGACTTTGAAATGGAGGAGGGAATTATTTCTAAACCATCAAAACTTATAGTTTTGTTAAAACTATTATTATCTATTATTTTAATATTAGCAGTTGGTTTTGGTGTGTATTATGTAATAATGAATTTCTAGAGGATTTTTACTTTCTGTCCTCTTTTATTATTATAATTTTTGTGATAAACTTTTAGTAGACATAGTTATGAGGGGGAAATAAGATGAATTTAAATTTTGTTTTGAATGATTATATTTTAATTTGGAATTTACTTTTTAGAGCATCTATTTCTTCTGATGTTCAAAATTTCAAACATAAATTGTGGAAAAATTATCGACATAGTTATAATGAATTATTTAAGGAAGAAGGGATTATTTTAAAAGACCCTAAAAATTATATTCCTTTTGATGATACTATTTTTGATATGGTTAAGAGTAGTGATTTATATAAGAAAATAAAAAAAGAAACGGAAGAATATCGTTTAGAACTATTGCATACTTGGGATAAGATAAAAAAAGATATAAATAAAAATTTAAAAGATATTATTAGATTTGATATTAAACTTTATCATGTTTTAGTTGTGGATAGAAGATTAGATGTTATAGGAATGGTTATTCCTAAAAGTAAGAGGGTTAATACAATTACTTGGGGAAATAGAAGTGATAGTGATAATTATATACTTGCTATTATTAATATTATTGAACATATTTTAAGAAAAGAACTTGCTAATTTTCAAGTGGAGTATAAAGATATAGTAGATGCTGTTATAGAACTTGCTATAGATAATGAACTTACATCAAGAACGCTTAAAAGAAGTGTTTATTTAAGTGGGGATAGTTCACTAAAGTTTCTAAAGAAACAATTATATCCTTATTTTCTTATGTATTTAGGGTGCTCTAAGGAAGAGATACTTAATAGAATGATGGAAGATAAAATTATTTTTGAACTTGATAAATATACTTTTGAGCGAGGTCTTGCAACGGTTGATTTAAAGACTTTCATTAACTTTTGTATTAAAAATCAAAAACATATATTGAAGATAAAAGAATTAGAGATAATATAGAATTGTGGTGTAAGTATGGATAGTAAGTTAAAATTATTTTTAGATAAAATTAATTTATGTCATGAGTATTATGATTTTTTTAATAATGCTTCTTTAGATAAAATAATTATTAATAAAGATGAAAACTCTTCATTAGTAAAAATGACAATTGATAAGTATATACCTATTGAGATATTATCTAACTTAATAGAGAATAGATGCTTTTTTTTAGATAATTTGACATATAATTTTAAAGTTAGAAATCCTGATAATAGTATGTTGTTAGACTATTATTCTTTGTTTTTAGAAATGTTAAAAAAAGAGAATAAGATTAAATTAATAGAATTATATAAAGATTCTTTAGTATATGAAGATGAGGTTCTTAAATTAGTTGCTTATAATAAAAAAGAGGAAGAGAGATTAAAAAAAATTAATAGTGATATTAATGAGTTTTATCATAATATAGGTTTTGATGATTATATACCTGTTATTTTAAGAGATGATAATCTTTTAGAAGAGGAGATAAATAAAGAGTTAAATAATGTAGTTATACCTGAAGTTATTAATAATGTTGTAATTAAAGAAAAACCTAAACGTTTTAGTGAGGGGGGACCTAGAAGAAAGAGGGTACTTGATGAGGGATGTGTTTTAGGTAGACATATTGATAGTGAACCTATTAAGATGAGTTTATTATTAGGTGAAGATAATGATGTAACAGTAGAAGGATATATTTTTGGGGTTGATTATTTTGAGTCTAGTAAAAGTAATTTTAAAATCATAACTATTAAAATAACAGATGAGACTGATAGTATTGCTTGTAAAATATTTTGTAATGAAGATGGGGAGTATTCTAGGCTTTGTAAGGAGTTAAAAGTTTTTAAATGGTTTAAGATAAGGGGTTATACTAAGATAGATAGTTTTTCTAGGGATGAGTTAGTTTTAAATGCTAGAGATATTGAAGAAGTAGAACATGATGTTGAAGAGGTAGTTGATGATTGTAAAGAAAAAAGAGTTGAACTTCATGCTCATACGATGATGAGTGGAATGGATGGGGTTGCTGATGAAGTGAAACTTGTTAAGCAAGCGATGAAGTGGGGACATAAAGCGATTGCTATTACAGATCATAATGGGGTACAGGCTTTTCCTCATGTTTATAATTTAGTAAGAGATTATAATAAAGGAAAAGAAGATAAAGATAAATTTAAAGCCTTATATGGGTGTGAACTTGTAATGGTAGATGATTCTGTTGATATAGTTATTAGACCTAATAAGGGTAAATTATTAGATCAAACTTATGTAGTTTTTGACTTTGAAACTACGGGTTTTAATGCTGGTGGTGCTGATTCAATTATAGAAATTGGTGCTGTTAAGATGAAGGGGGGAGAAATATTAGAGCGTTATGATGAGTTAATTAATCCTGGGCGTCCTTTACCTGCTAAGATAACAGAGATAACAAATATAACAGATTTGATGTTAGAAGATAAAGATAATGAAGAAAATGCTGTTAAAAGATTTATAGAGTGGTTTTCTGATTATCCTATGGTTGCTCATAATGCTAAATTTGATGTTTCTTTCTTAGAGATGGCTTATAAAAAATATAATTTAGGTGAATTTACTAATCCTGTTATTGATACTTTAGAGTTATCTAGAACTTTAGATAATAATTATGCTAGGCATGGATTATCAGCTTTAGTTAAAAGATATAATGTTCCATGGGATGAGACTTCTCATCATAGGGGGGATTATGATGCAGAAGGGACGGCACTTGTTCTTTATAAAATGTTAGAAAAATTAGATAATAGAAATATAGAGACGATGGAAGAGTTATCTAATATTGTAGATTCTAGTGAGATGTATAAATATGGTAATACTAATCATATCAATATATTAGCTTTGAATAAAAAAGGGTTAAAAAATCTTTTTAAGATAGTGAGTTATGCTAATACAACTTACTTATATAAAATGCCTAGAATACCTAGAAGTGTTATTAATAAATATAGAGAAGGACTTCTTATTGGTAGTGGTTGTTATGAGTCTGAAGTGTTTAGGCAAGCATCAAGTAAGAGTGAAGAAGAATTATCTAATATTATTAGATTTTATGATTATGTGGAAGTACAGCCAGTAGAGTGTTATTCGCATTTAGTAGAGTCAGGTGATTTTGCTAATGATGGGGAAGTTATTAGTAATATTAAGAAAATTATTAATACAACAATAGATGCTGGTAAATTAATAGTTGCAACTGGGGATGTTCATCATATAACTAGAGAAGATAAAATATATAGGGAAATTATAGTTAATCAAAAAGTACCTGGAGGAGGACGGCATCCTCTAGCTCGTAATAGTATTAAAAATATTCCATCAAATCACTTTAGAACTACAAAAGAGATGTTAGATGATTTTTCATTCTTAGATGATGAGATAAGAAAATTAATAGTTATAGATAATCCTAATACAATTGCTGATATGGCAGAAATTATTGAAGTTATTATTGAAACTGGTGGTATTCCTTTTTCACCTAAGATAGATAATAGTGTAGAGGAAGTTACAGAGTTAGTCTTTACAAAAGCTTCTTTTATGTATGGAGAGCCTTTACCTTATAATATAGAAGAGCGTATTAGTAGTGAATTATATGGGGATGGTATCTTTAAAGCAGTAGAAGCTAAGTTAAAAAGGGAAGAGGCTAATTTAAGTGATGAGGAGTTTACTAAAAGATTGTATGCTAATTTACATAATACGCTTTTAAAGGGGTTTGATGAAGTTAAGAAAATAATTAAAGAAAATTTAAAATTAGAAAATCCTGGTATTACAGATGATGAGTTAGATGAAAAACTTAAGAAAAATTTAGGTGGTGTTATTGGTGGGGGCTTTGATGTAATCTACTTAATTGCTCAAAAGTTAGTAAAACATTCTAATGATGATGGTTATATTGTTGGTTCTCGTGGTTCTGTTGGTTCAAGTTTTGTTGCTACTATGATGGGAATAACAGAAGTAAATCCTCTTCCTGCTCATTATTTATGTCATAATTGTAAATATTCAGAGTTTATTAATGAAGATGGGGAAGCTTACGGTAAAGATTATCCTTCTGGTTATGACTTACCAGATAAGTTGTGTCCTAAGTGTGGAAAGCCTTTAGGTAAAGAAGGACAGGATATGCCATTTGCAACCTTTTTAGGTTTTAATGCTGATAAAGTTCCTGATATTGATCTTAATTTTTCTGGGGAATATCAATGGAAAGCTCATGAATATACAAAAGTATTGTTTGGAGTTGATAATGTTTATAGAGCTGGTACTATTGGTACTGTTGCTGAGAAAACTGCCTATGGTTATGTTAGGGGTTATTTGGAGGAACATGGTATTACTGATAAAAGAAGTACGGAAATAGAACGTCTTGCTCTTGGGTGTACTGGGGTTAAAAGAACAACTGGACAACATCCTGGGGGTATTGTTGTTATACCAGCTTATATGGATGTTTTTGATTTTACACCATATCAATATCCTGCAGATGATAATACATCTCTTTGGCGAACAACACACTTTGATTATCATGCTATTGATGAAGATGTTTTAAAACTTGATATACTAGGACATGATGATCCTACGGTTCTTAGGATGTTACAAGACTTATCAGGTGTTGATATAACAAAATTGCCTATGGATGATAAGAAGATATTTTCTCTTTTATCAAGTCCTGATGCTTTAGGGGTGGGAGAAGAAGATATTTTGTGTCCTACTGGTACTCTTGGATTGCCTGAGCTTGGAACACGTTTTGTTATTCAAATGCTTGTTGAGACTAAGCCTTCAACTTTTGCTGAACTTGTTAAAATATCAGGACTATCACATGGTACTGATGTTTGGGCAGGGAATGCTAGTGAACTTATTAAAAATAATATTGTACCTTTTAAAGATGTTATTGGTTGTCGTGATGATATTATGGTTAATTTAATGAATTGGGGTATGAAACCTATTAGAGCTTTTAAAATAATGGAACACGTTAGAAAAGGTAAAGCGACTAAAGATCCTGAGACTTGGAAGGGTATGGTTGAAGAGATGAAGGAAGCGAATGTTCCAGAGTGGTATATAGAGTCTTGCCATAAAATAAAATATATGTTTCCTAAAGCCCATGCTTGTGCTTATGTTATGAGTGCTATTAGGATTGCTTGGTTTAAGGTTTATGAACCACTTTACTATTATGCTGCATACTTTTCAATTAGAGTAGATGATTTTGATATAGAGACAATGATAAAAGGTTATAATGCTATTAAAACGAGATATGATGATTTAATGGCTAAAAGATTTGAAGCGACTAATAAGGAGAGTAGTATAATAGAATCTCTTCATGTTGCTTTAGAAGCGACTGCTCGTGGTATAAAGTTTGCTCCTATTTCATTAGAGAGAAGTGATGCGACAAGATTTATTGTAGATGAAGAGCATGAAAATACACTAATACCACCATTTAAAACTATAGATGGACTAGGAGATACAGTTGCTAATATGATTGTTGATGCTAGGAGTAAAGGACCATTCTTAAGTAAAGAAGATTTACAAAAGCGTGGTAAAGTATCTAAGACTTTAACAGATAAAATGACGGAGATGGGTATAATTAGTGAATTACCTGATTCTAATCAATTAAGTTTGTTTTAGTTGACGAAGTAATGAAAAAGTGCTATAATATAGCTACATTCAATGAAGGGGGAATAAAAGAATGGAAAATTTAAAATTTGTTACATTTAATACTAACAGAACATATGGAAATATGAACGCTGCTAAGGCATTTTATCCTGAGGGTATGAGTGCTGAAGAAAGAAATGCTATAGCAAGAGCTAATAAGTTAAAAATTGCTGAAGAAGTTGGATTCGATTTAAATCGTTTATTCATGACTTTACAGCCAAGAGAAGCTAAAGATAGAGGGTCAGTTTATGTTTTAACTCCTCTTGATTTAGCTAATTATAAAGATTTATATGATTATGATGTATATGCTGATACACCAAAGATAACAAAAGAAACTCTTAATACTGCTATTGGTTTTAATGTATCAGATGCTGCTAATATCATTGCTATGAATACTAAAACAATGGAAGCTACTTCAACTTTTTGTCCTGGTACTCATATTGATGCTAAAGTTCCAGAAGGTATTGCTGAAGTTACAGGTGGAAATCCTGAGGATATAATAGTTGATGTTTCACCTTTTGCTCATGTTTTACCTTTATATAATGCTAATGATAAAAATTGGATGCCAGCATATATTAAAGATTCTAAAGTTTGGGATGAGACACTATATAGAGATGAGGAAACAGGTATATTATATATTAACCAATTAAAAGCAATAAGAAATCAATTACTTGCTAGTGGTATTAAAGAAGAAAATATTACTTGGGGTGAAGATTCTTATTATACAACTGATAAAGATGGTAAATATGTTTATCCATCTAGTCAAAGAACAAGATTACAACCAGATATGTTATGTAGGGGTGAATTCATTTTAGATAAAGAGACTGGAACATATGCAAGTGATCCAAGCCAAGATGGTAGATTTATGCATGGTGTGGCTTTATTAGAAGATACTAAAGAACCATATGCTAATAAAGATATTAAAGTTTATAGTTATGGTTCTGCTAGAAGAAGATAGAGTTAAGATAGACTCTTTTTTCTTTTTATGTTATTCTTTTATTAAGAGGTGTGTATGGAAACATTAAAAGAAATATTAAATACCATAATGAATGTTTATAGTCATAGTATGTCTAATGATGAGAAACATAAGTTATTGTCATCTTTGTGGACTAAATATTATAAATTAAGTGATGAGATGGGTGTTAAACTTGATGAAGCTTATAATTTATATTTAATTGGTGAAAATGAGAGCTATAGAATATATCAAGAGCCTGAAAGAAAGATAGTGGATAATAAAAAATTAGTAGAGGCTTTAGAACATTATAATGAAGTAAAAAATAATAACTTTAAAGAAGGCTTAAAAGAAGAAGAGATTAAAGTCTTATTAGATTATAGTGTGGAAAATGCTAGGAGAGCTTTTGAAATGTTAGGTATTAATCTAAAAACAAATTCTTTAAATGGGTTATGTGAATTAGGACAGGCTTTAACTATTATGCCTTTTGAAGATTTAGGTTTTAGTGTTACTAAGAATAGTGCTACTATATGTTTTAATTATCCTTTTAATCATGTTTTTGGAACAGTAAGTTTTCCTTATCAAGATCATGGTAGAGTAGTAGATAAAACATATTTGATAGACTCTACCTATCGTCAGTTTTTTTCAACTATACGTTGTAATGAAGGGAGATATTATACAGAAGAAGAAAATACTAATCTAAGAGTAGCTCCTGATCCAGGTTATTTTATAGAAGATATAGATTTTGCTAAAACTTTAATGAGAGATGGATATATTGAACTTAATAATGAAAATGCTAAAAAATATGGAGAGGCCTTTAAAAAAGCTAGTATTTCTCTTGATGAGATAGATAAATTATCAGAGCTTGATAATATTGATTATTATACCTTTATTATTTCTTCTAATGAGGATTATAATGTTAATTATAATGAGCTTGATGGTTTTTCTTTAACATTTCCTAAAGATAAAGAAAGAAGGTTATAGTATGCGAAGAGTAACTGCTATAGATAAAGATGGTAATATTTATAGTAAGGAGTCTTTAAAAGTTGGACATAATGAGCTTGTTTATGAGTTGTTTGAAGAATTTTTAAAAACTTTACAAGATGAAAAACTAAAGGGAGATTGGCTTATTCAAATATGGACTAATGCTGGTCTTATTACAAAATATTTAGATATGATGCTTTATTTAGAAGTAGTAGAAGATTTAGAATCTATAGATGTTATAGTTTGTACAATTCCAGAAGAAATAAGTAGGGTTCAATTAGATTATTTTGATGCTAACTATCTTAGTAAAATAGCTCCTTTTCAAGGTCTTTATTATCATGATGATATGTTTAGTTGTGTAAGTGAAGAAAGTGATAAAGAGCTTACAGCTGATGAGATGCATAGTTTTTTAAAAGATATAGTTAAAGAAAAAACAAAATAACAAAAAAAGAGTAAAATATAAAGACTCTTTTTTCTTTTTATGGTATACTTCTAATAGGAGGAAGTATGAAAAAGATTAACCTAGATAAAGTAAATTACATACAATATGGTAATGCTAAAGGTAAAGATATTATACTTTTACATGGTTGGGGTCAAAATATTGAAATGATGGAGCCTCTTGGTAATCCTTTATCACGAAAATATCATATTACAATATTAGATTTTCCTGGTTATGGTAAAAGTAGTGAACCAGATGAAGTTTGGACAGTATCTGATTATTCTTTGCTTGTTCATGAATTAGTTAAGAAGTTAAAAATAAAAAAACCTACTTTAATAGGACATTCTTTTGGGGGTAGAGTAGCGATAGTGTATGCTGCAACTTATGAAGTGGATAAAGTAGTATTATTTGGGGCTCCTTGTGTTAGAACAAAAAAGGGATTAACTTTAAAAGAAAAAATGTTAAAGAAAGCGAAAACTTTACCTGGTATGAGTAAGATTGCTGAGATTGCTAAAAACTATATAGGATCAGAAGATTATAAAAATGCAACACCTAGAATGAGGGAAATATTAGTTAAAACAGTTAATGAAGATTTATCAGATTATGCTAGAAAGATAACTGTACCAACACTACTTATATGGGGAGAGTATGATGAAGCTGCACCACTTGAAGAAGCAAAACTCTTAGAAGATTTACTTGTTGATGGAGCCTTAATTGTTTTGCCTGGAACACATTATGCATATTTAGAAAATTCAAATCAAGTTATAAATATTATAAATAATTTTATGGAGGGATAGAAATGGAAATGCTTTTACTTTTAGTTGCTATTATAGCAATAATTATTAAATCTAAAAAAAGTTTACATATGTTACAACAAAACCTATATAATGAAAATAATCGTTATGTTAAATGGGTTGTTAATAATAGTGATAATTTCTTTTCATTAGAACTACTAGCAGTCTTTATAGTAGCAGTCGCTAATGTTTTCTTAGTTAATGATGATACATTTAGTTTATGTTTTAATATAATAACAATTATATTATATATTATTTATATTTTTAAATTTAGGAAAGCTTTAAAAAATGAACAAGTAAAAAAGCCTCTAGTAATAACAGCAAGAATTAAAAGATTAATAGCAACTACAACGATATTATATTTAATACCTATAGTACTTATATTTATTTATAGAAATGAATTATTAGTTAGTCATTTTTTGATATTTATCTTTATATTAGTTGTTTATTTAAATACTTTTGTAATTTTACTTGCAAACTTTATTAACAAATATACTTTAGAGAAATATGTATATTATCATTTTAAGAGTATGGCAGTTAAAAAGTTAAAGAGTATGCCTAATTTAAAAGTTATTGGTGTTACAGGTAGTTATGGTAAGACAAGTAGTAAAAATATTTTAGCAGATATTTTAAATATTAAATATACAACGTTACCAACACCTCGTAATTTAAATACTCCTTATGGTTTAATTATTACTATTAATAATCATTTAGATAAGTTTACAGAAGTGTTTATCGCTGAAATGGGGGCTTATGTTAGAGGAGAAATTAAAGAATTATGTGATTTAGTTCATCCTAAGTATGGTATTTTGACTCGTATTGGAACTGCTCATTTAGAAAGTTTTGGTAGTGAAGAGAATATTCAAAAGACTAAGTTTGAACTTATAGAATCATTACCACTTGATGGAGTGGGAGTTTTAAATAAAGATGATCCTAAACAAGTAAGTTATAAACTTAAAAATAAATGTAAAATACTTTGGATTGGTATTGATAGTAAAGATGTTGATGTTAAAGCTAGTAATATTAAATGTTCTAGTGTGGGGACAACCTTTGATGTAACCTTTAAAGGGGATAAGAAAAAATATGAGTTTGAAACCAAATTATTGGGAAAACATAATGTTTATAATATCTTAGCAGGACTTGCTTTAGGACGTGAGTTTGATATATCTATCACTAAATTACAACAAGCAGTTAGGAATGTTAAGCAAATAGAACATAGACTTGAACTTAAGAAAATGGGTTATTTTTATCAAATAGATGATGCTTATAATTCTAATCCAGTTGGGGCTCTTTCTGCTTTAGAAGTATTATCTATGATGCCAGGTTTAAAAGTAGTAGTAACACCAGGTATGATAGAGTTAGGCGATAAAGAAGAAGAACTTAATAGGGAGTTTGGTAAACAAATTGCTACTATTTCTAAAGCTGATTATGTTGTCTTAATAGGGGAGAAGAGAACTAAGCCTATTAGAGATGGTTTAAAGAAAGCTAAGTTTAATATGGATAATTTAATAGTTTACAATGATGTTAAAGAAGCATATAATTTTATAAGAGGTATAAAAACTAAGAAAGATATATATGCCTTGTTTGAAAATGATTTGCCTGATACATATAATGAAAAGTAGGAGGAGGATAAGATGAAAATTAAGTTAGGTGTTATATTCGGTGGGGAGTCTGTAGAGCATGAAGTAAGTATAATTTCAGCAGTTCAAGCGATGAATAAGATGGATCAAGAAAAATATGATATTATTCCTATCTATATTACAAAAGAAGGAGAATGGTATACTGGTAATATGCTTATGGATGTTGAGGTATATAGTGATTTAGATTTAATTAAGAAGTATGCTAATAATGTAGTATTATATAAAAAAGATGGGACTTTTGTTTTACAAAGTAAAAAAATGTTTAAAAAAGTAGTAACTGATTTAGATGTAGTATTTCCAATTACTCATGGTACAACTGTAGAAGATGGGGGATTACAAGGGTATTTGCAAACTGTAGGTATTCCTTATGTTGGACCTAATGTATATGCAGCGGTTGTTGCACAAGATAAAGCTTATATGAGAGATATCTTTAAAGCTAATGATTTACCAATTCCAAATTATACTTGGTTTTATGATACAGATTATAAAAATGAAGTAGATGAAGTAATAAAGAAAGTAGAAAAAATTAAATATCCTGTTATTGTTAAGCCTGCTACTACAGGAAGTAGTGTTGGTATTGGTGTTGCTAATAATAAAGATGAACTTGTTAAAGCTATAGAAGAAGCTATTACTTATGATAGTAAGATAGTAGTAGAAGAAGTAATTAAAAACTTAAAGGAAGTTAATATTGCTGTTTTAGGTAATTATGAATCACAAGAAGTAAGTGTTATAGAAGAAGTGTTATCTAAAAGTGCTTTTCTAACTTATGATGAGAAATATGTAGGTAGTGGAAAAGTAAAAGGTAAGCTAGGGGCAAAGGCAGTTCCTTTAAAAGGATCTAAAGGAATGGCATCTGCTGATAGAAAAATACCAGCTGAACTTACTGATAAAATGAGTAGTGAAGTAGAGGCACTTGCTATTAAAGTATTTAAGGTTTTAGGAAATAGTGGAAATGCTCGTATTGATATGTTAATTGATAGTAAAGCTAAGAAAGTTTATGTTAATGAGATTAATTCTATTCCTGGTTCTCTTGCTTTCTATTTATGGGATCCTAAGGGAAAAGATTATACTGAGTTATTAGATGATATGGTTAGTGTTGCTATTAAAGATTATAAAAGACGTGAAAGTAAGACTCATTCATTTAATACTAATATTTTACAAGGTTTTGCCCATAATGGTTTAAAGGGTATGAAAGGAAAAATACAAAATAAATAGAATCCATTAAGCTTGGATTCTATTTGTTTGAGTGTGGAGATTTGTGTAAATGAGATATCTCTATGATTAGAAGTAAGTATAAATTCTTACTTCTTTTGTTATTTACACACTCATTTATATGGCACTTTATAATTTTCTAAACTGTTTATTTATAGACTAAGTTTAGAGAGTTGTTTTTTACTTAAGCCTGTTATTTCGCTTATTAATGGTAT